>NZ_JBHWYY010000014.1:0-80416 GCF_042728595.1 Isoptericola sp. NPDC060185
GCCGTCCCTCGACGGCCGGCCCGGCCTTCTCGCGCCCGCACGACGGCGCCGGCTGCCCGCACGGCTGTGCCACCTGCGATGACGGCGCCGACGCGCCCGCCTGCGACGCGCGCCGGGCGCCACCGCGCGCGATGATGCACGGGACCGACCCGAGGAGCCCCGTGCCCGACGACGCCCCCGCGACCGACCCGACGACCGGCCCTGCGACCGGCGGGGCGCCCGGCCCCGAGCCCGCCGACCGGACCGCGGGCAGGACCGGCGTCCTCGTCCTGCGCCTGGGCCGCATCGGCTGGGCCGTGGTCGGCATCGCCGCCGCCGCGGTGGTCGTCTACGCCGCGGTGTCCGCGATCAGCGGGCTGGTGGTGCCCCTCGTCGTGGCGGCCGTCCTGGGCGTCCTGCTCCACCCGCTGGTCGATCGGCTCGAGCGGTTGGGGCTGCGCCGCGGGCTCGGGTCGCTCGCCGTGCTCGTCGCGCTGGGCGCCGTCCTCGCGCTCGCCGTGGGGGTGACGGCCGACGGCATCGCCGACCAGTCCGCGGAGATCGCCGACCGGCTGAGCAGCGGCCTCGCCACCCTTCAGGAGGAGCTCGCGGGCACCACCCTCGACCTGACGGGCCTCGACCTGAGCGACACGTCGGGCTCGCTCACCGGGGGCCTCGCCAGCCTGTTCGGCAGCGTGTTCTCCAGCGCGGCGGCGTTCGTCGTCGGCACGTTCATCGCCGTCTTCTTCCTCTTCTACGTCATGGCCGACTGGCCCCGCATCGAGGCGTTCGCGGCCCGCCACTCGTCGGTCGGCAGCGCCCGGGGCGTCGTCGTGATCGAGGAGGCGACCCTCACCCTGCGCCGCTACTTCGGCGCGCTGACGTCGTCCAGCCTGGTCACCGCCGTGCTCATCGCGATCGGGGCGGTGGTCCTCGACGTGCCGCTCGCGTTCTCCATCGCGCTCGTGACGTTCGTGACGAGCTACATCCCCTACCTCGGGGCGATCTTCTCCGCCGCGTTCGCCTGCCTCATCGCCCTCGGCTCGCAGGGCCTCCCCCAGGCGCTGATCCTGCTCGCGGTGATCCTCGTGGTGCAGAACGTGGTGCAGACGCTGATGCTCACCAAGCTGTCCTCCGACCAGCTGCGGCTGCACCCCATCGTGAACCTCGGTTCCACCATCGTCGGCGCAGTCCTCGCCGGGCTGCTCGGCGCCATGCTGTCCGCCCCCGTGACCGTCATCCTGCGCGACATCCTCGGCCACGCGCGCGGCGCCGATCCGGTGGCGGACGCGGACGCGGCGGCGCACGGGCAGGGCGGGCACGACGACGGGGCCGGGGCCGGGGCCGGGGCCGGGGCCGGCCCGTGAGCCTGCTGCGCCGGGCGCCGTTCACGCTCGCCGTCGTGGCGATGATGCTCGTGCTCGGCGTGGTGTCCCAGGGCCTGTGGACGCCGCTGCGGGACTCGTCGTGGTTCGACGTCGTGGCGTTCGGCGCCCCCGCGTTCCAGGACGGCCGCTGGTGGACTCCGGTGACCGGCTCGTTCTTCGCCCCCGTCCCCTGGGGCTACGTGCCGACGGCGGGCCTCTTCCTCGTCCTGGTCGGCTGGACGGAGCTGCGCCTCGGCACCCGGCGCACCGCGCTCGTCACCGCGACGACGCAGCTCGTGGGCGTCGTCGCGACGGCCGCCGCCATCACACTCCTCGCGCGCACCGGCTGGTCGTGGGCCGTGGGCCTGGCGGGCGACCTCGACGTCGGGTTCAGCGCCGGCGTCACCGGCGCGATCACGGTGACCGCGATGAGCTTCTCCTCCCCGTGGCGACAGCGCGCCGGCGCCCTCGTCGCGGCGTACGTGCTGGTGGGGCTCGTGGTGGGCGGCGGGCTCGCGGACGTGGAGCACGTGCTCGGCTGGCTGGCCGGGCTCGTCGTCGCGCGCCCGCTGCTCGGGCCGCGGCTGGGCGGCCGCACCCGCGCCGGCCGGGTGCAGCGCGACCGCGTCACCGCGGCCGGCTACTTCGCCCTGTCCGCGCTCATCGTCGTGCTCGCGGCCTTCGCGGCCGGGCCGGCGGGCGGGCCGCTCGGCAAGGTCGAGAGCGACGACTGGCCCACCGGGCTCGTCTCCCTGACGATCGACCTCGTCCTCGCCGTCGGCCTGTTCCGTGGGCGGCGCGTGTGGTGGCGGGTCGCCGTCGCCCTCACGCTGCTGAGCGTCCTCGCCGAGACGGTCCTGGTGCTCGCGTCGGCCGTCGAGCTCTCGCAGCAGCTGCCGCTGTACCTGCTCATGCTGCTGCTCGACGGCGGGGCGCTGGCGCTGCTCGTCGTGCGGCGCGCGTCCTTCCGCACCCGGCGGCACGCGCGCCCCTGGGCGCGCGAGCAGCTCGACCAGGCCGAGGCGCGTGCCACCGTCGCGCAGCTCGGTGCCGGGCAGCGGCTCGCCTGGATGACGACGTGGGACGGGAACGAGCGGTGGACCTCCCCCGGCGTGCCCGGCTACGTCGCCTACCGGGCGCACGCGGGCGTCGCCGTCGCGCTCACCGACCCCGTCGGCGACGGGCCCCAGGGCCGCGCCGAGCTCGTGGACGCGTTCGTCGAGGCCGCGTCCGCCGCCGGGTCGGGCTCCTGCTTCTTCTCCTCCAGCCCCGAGCTCGCGGACCTCGGGCGCCGCCGCGGGTGGACGGTCGTGCGCGTCGCGGAGGAGGCCGTCGTCGACCTCCCGGGCCTCGAGTTCCGCGGCAAGAAGTGGCAGGACGTGCGGACCGCCCTCAACCAGGCCGCGAAGCACGGCATCGGGCACCGGCTCGTCACCCTCGCCGACGAGCCGCCCGAGACGCTCGCGCAGGTGCGGGCCATCTCCGAGGCGTGGCTCGGCGACTCCGACCTCCCCGAGATGGCGTTCACCCTCGGCGGCGTGCACGAGGCGCTCGACCCCGCCGTCCGGGTGGGGCTCGCGACCGACGCCGACGGCCGCCTGCACGGCGTCACGAGCTGGCTCCCCGTGCACGCGCCCGGCGGCCAGGTGGTCGGCTGGACCCTCGACGTCATGCGCCGCGCCCCCGACTCGTTCCGCTACACGATGGAGCTGCTCATCGCGGACGCCCTCACCACGTTCCGCGACGAGGGCGCGCAGGAGGCATCCCTGTCCGGCAGCCCCCTGGCCCGCGACGGCGACCGCAACCCCGGCGGCGTCGACGCCGCCCTCGACCGCCTCGCCGAGGTCCTCGAGCCGCTGTACGGCTTCGAGTCGCTGCACCGCTTCAAGCAGAAGTTCCAGCCGCGCGCCGTGCCGCTCAGCCTCGTGGTCCCCGAGCCGGCGACGCTGCCGCTCGTCGGCCTCGCCCTCGTGCGGTGCTACCTGCCCGAGGCGCGCGCCCGCGACCTCCTCGCCGCGGCCCGGTCCGCCGGCCGCGACGCCTCCTGAGCACGCACCCCGCGCACGACGACGGCGCCGGCCCCGGAAGTCCGGGACCGGCGCCGTCAGTGCCGACCGTCAGTGCCGACCGTCAGTGCTGGTTGCGGCGACGGATCCCGACGAGGATCACGCCGGCCGCGAGCAGCAGCACCGCGATACCGACCCACATGATGATGTCGGCACCGGTGATCGGCAGCGAGCCACCGCCGTTGTCGCCACCGTTCGGCGGCGGCGGGACGGCGTCGAACGTGTTCGTCACCGTGATCGACGCCGGGTCGGCCGCGATCGTGACCGCGCCCGGGTCGCCGTCGCCCACGGCCGAGACCGTGGACGACGCCGCACCGCCGTCGTCCGTCTCCGTCACGACGCACTCGGCGCCGATCGGGAGGCCGTCGTAGGTGACGGTGTCACCGGCCGCGATCTCGCGCGCCGCGCCGCCCGGTACGTCGATGTCCTCGCCCTGGAACGTGCACGTGAGCGTCACCTCGAACGGCCCGACGTCGTAGGCGTCGCCCTCGAAGTCGACCGCCTTCTCCACCGCGACGGACCCCACGTCGAACGTGTTGGTCACGGTCACGACCGCCGGGTCGGCGTCCGCGCCCGGCACCACGACCTGGCCCGGGTCGCCGTCCTCCACGGCCGTCGACACGGTCGCCGACGTCGCGCCGCCGTCGTCCGACTCCGTGACCACGCACTCCGCGCCCACGGGGAGGCCGTCGTACGTGGCCGGCCCGTCCGGCGTCACCGTGCGGGTCGCCCCGTCCGGCACGTCGATCGGCTCGCCCTGGAACGTGCACTCGGCGGTGACCTCGAACGGCCCGGTGCCGAACGCCGCCCCGTCCCCGGTCACGACCTTCTCGACCGTGAACCCGCCGACGTCGAACGTGTTCGTCACCGTGATCACGGCGGGGTCGGCGTCCGCGCCCGGCACCACCACCTGGCCCGGGTCGCCGCCCTCGACGGTCGTGGAGACCGTCGAGGACGCCGCGCCCGCCGCGTCCGTCTCGGTGACGACGCACTCGGCGCCGATCGGGAGGCCGTCGTAGGTGGCCGGGTCGTCCGGCGTCACCGTACGGGTCGCGCCGCCCGGCACCTCGATCTCCTCGCCCTGGAACGTGCAGGCCAGCGACACCTCGAACGGCGCCGTGACGAACTCCGCGCCGTCACCGTCGAGCACCTTCTCGACCTGGATCGAGCCCACGTCGTAGGTGTTGGTGACTGTCACGACCTGCGGCGGAGCCGGGAGCACGCGGTCCTCGTCGACGACGAAGGGGCTCGGGTCCACGGTCACCGACGTGGCACCGCCCGTCTCGGTCTCCGTGACGGAGCAGGTCGCCCCGACCGGAAGCCCGAAGTACACGCCCGGCAGCCCCGGCCCGAACGGCCGCACAGCACCGCCCGGGATCGGGATCTCGGCACCCTGGAAGGTGCACTCCAGCGACGCACGGTACGGGATGCCGTCGAGCGGGAACTGCGCGTAGAAGTCCTCGAGCTGCGCGATCAGCGCCGCGAGCTCCTCCGGCGTGACCGGCTCGTCCGGCAGCTCCGGCAGCGGCGGGATCTCGGGCATGTCGGGAGCAAAGTCCGCACCGTCGCCGTCGACCGTCTTCTCGACGAGTACCGGCGCCGTGAGGAACGTGTTGGTGACCGTGACAGTCACGGTCGTCGCCTCCCCGCCGTCGGCGGGCGGCACGACGACCTCCGCCCGGTTGCCGTCGACCGGCGCGCCGCCGTCCACGCTGACCGACGTCTCCGTGGCCCCGAAGTCGTCCGTCTCCGTGACCGTGCACTCGGCCCCGACGGGCAGCCCCTCGTAGACCGCGGGCTGGCCGGGGACGAACGTCCGCGCGGCGCCGCCGGGGATCACGATGTCGACGGGATCGCCGTTCGCGTCCTCGCCGTACGTGCAGGCCAGGGTCACCTCGAACGGCCCGGGGCCGTAGAGGGCGCCCAGCCCGTCGAGCTCCTTGTCCACCTCGATCGTGCCGACGTCGAACGTGTTGGTGATGACCACCTCGGCCGGCTCGTCCGCGTCCACCGTCACGGTGTCGGGCACGACCACCGAGCCGGTGGCACCGCCGTCGTTCGTCTCCGTGATGGTGCACTCCGCGCCCACGGGCAGGTTGGCGATCTGGGCGTCGAGCGGCCCGGCGCCGCCGAGCACGACGGTGCCGTCGTACACGGTGCCGGGCTCGCCCGGCCCGTCGCCGTCGGCGTCGTACGTGCACACCACCTGGATCGTGAACGGCCCCGCCCCATACGCGGGCCCGCCCTCGCCGTCGACCACCTTCTGGAGGTTGATCGCCCCGACGTCGAACGTGTTCTCCAGGGCGACCTGGGCGCCGGACGTGCCGTCCTCGTCGGGGACGACGGTGACGTCGGCCGACGTGCCGTCGGTCTCGACCGGGTCCTCACCCGGCGTCGTGACGGTGATGGTCGTGCCCGCCGCGTTCGCAGCGTTCGTCTCGGTGACGGTGCACTCGGAGTTCACCGGCAGGCCGGTCAGCTCGACGGGCGTGCCGTCCCCGGCCAACTCCACGACCATCGGGTTCTCCGCGTCGTAGCCGTCCGCGAACACCGGGTCGCCGAGGAACGTGCACTCCACGGTCGCCTCGAACGGGCCGTAGGCGATCGGGTCGCCGGCCTGGTCGACGGCGTCGCTCTCCACGTCCTTCGACAGCACCAGGCCGCCGAGGTCGTAGACGTTCATCGCGGTGATGCTCACGGCCTCGGGGTCCTCACCGATGGTCACCGAGCCGACGATCAGGTCCGTCTGTCCGTTCGTCCCGTCCTCGGTGATCGTGCACTCCGCGCCGTAGGGCAGGTTCGGCACGGTGGTCGGCGTGCCCGGCACCACCGTGATGGGGATCGGGTCGAGCTCCTCCTCCACCCAGGTGCCCACCGCGGACGTGCACTGCACGTTCATCGCGAACGAGTCGGGCGCATACTGGGCGCCGGCGCCGCTGACCAGCTTGTTCACCTCGAGCGGTCCGGTCGCCGTCGCGACGCCGACCTTGACGCCCTCGGTGGGCAGGTTGTTCACCCGCCCCGCCGACTGGGTGACGACCACGCCGCCCGCCGCCGCCGAGTTCCACGCGATCGACCGGTCGCCGGCCTCCGGCGCCACCGGCGGCGTCGTCGTGGTGCCCTCGAGGATCACCGTGTCGCCCGGCCCGAAGAGGTCGTCCTCGGGGAAGGTCACGACCGCCTTCAGGGCGGTGATCTGCTCGAACACGGAGTCCGGCTCGTCGCCCGTCAGCCGCACCCACCCGGTCTCGGGGTCGTCGGTGGGGCACGGCATGGTCAGCGGGTCCTGGATGTCGCCCATGCAGTAGTCCTGCGTGGTCGAGTAGTAGAACGTGCCCACGGCGCCGTCGGGCAGCCCGACGAACGTGGGCGGCGGGTCGTCCGTGAGGATCGGTGCCCAGGCCGAGCCGCGCTGCGAGCCCGCGTACGAGCCCGTGTCGCCCGGGGTCGGGAGCCGGTCGTAGAGCACCAGCGTGTCCATGGGCAGGTTGCCCGCGTTGCTCACGCGGACGCGCCACGTCTCATCGTGCCCGGGCGCGATCACCGGCGTGCACGGGTAGGCGTAGAAGCCTGCAGCGTTCGGGGTGCACTCGTCCGGCGGGTTCGACGCGTCGGGGTCGACGATCACGTCGAGCTCGTCGTCGTTCGTCGCCTTGACGAGCTTCTGCTGCTCGAGCGCCGCGGACGCAGATGGCTTCACGTCGGCGTCGGCCTCGCAGGCCCCCGTCTCCTCATTCAGACGTGGGCTGCACTCGTCCCAGGGTCGGTCGCCGGTGACGCCGGCCGTGTTCTCCACCAGTGTGTTCGGCGGGAGGCCGAGCCGGAACTGCACCATCACGGTGATGGTGTAGCTCTGGCCCACCTCGAGCACCGACCCCGCAGGGAACGTGAACCCGAGGCTGTCGATGTCGCCCTGCTGGTCGACCGTCACCTGCGCGGCGTCGGTCGGCAGGTCGGGCGTGCTGGGGTCGGGGTCGGCGACGCCGCCCAGCGCGTACCGGAACGGCTCGTCCTCGCCCGCAGCGATCCGCAACTGTGCGCCGTCGTCGTCGAAGGGCATCGGGTCGTCCGTGACCACCGGGTCCACGATCGGCCGGTCGCCCGTGTTCGTGAACGTGATGTTCATCGGGAACAGGGCCTCCGGCGCCTCCGACCCGCCGGTGGGGACGCCGTCGAAGTCCTTGACGATCGTCACACCGTTGGTGGCGTGCTGGTACAGCATCTGCGCGTCCGCGGAGTCGTCGGCGCTCACCGGGACGAGATCGCCGGTCCCCGGGTCCACGACCAGGTCGGCGCCCGTCGTCGTGCCGTCCACGGTGTTGCTCGCGACGCCCGGTGCAGTCTCGCCCGGCGCCGTCGGGTTGGACGCCAGGTCGTGCTGGACGTCCCCGCCCGACCGCATCTCGTCACGTCGCAGGATCTGGATCGGCACGCTCTGCGTCGGCGTGGCGGGGTTCTCCCAGATCGAGTTGTCCGTGCGGCTGAACGTGAACCGCAGACCCTGCACCTGGGACGGCTCGACGCCGTCCGGCAGGGCGAAGTCCGGTCCCGCGACGCCAGTCACCCACTGGCCCCCGGTCACCTCGACCGGGTCCGGTGAGTCCGGGTCGCCGACGAACGTACCGCCCACGAAGGCGTCCACCTGCACCTGCTGGATCGGGGCCGCCAGGGCCGCGCTCGGGTCGAACCCGACGAAGTCGTACTGGTTCCAGAACTGCGGGTCGTCGTCCGTCAGCGTCATCTCCACGCTGCGCGACGGCCCGAGGGGCTGCCCGGTGAGAGTCATGATCACGGGGGTGTCGCCAGGGTTGCCGTGGTTCGGCTCCACGATGGTGTCCGGGCTGAAGGTCTTCGTGACGTCGATGCCGATCGCCGCGTCCTGCAGCTCCATCGTCGCGTCGTCGAACGCCTGCCGGGGGTCGTCGGCGAAGCCGCCCGGGTCGTCGATGGTCGCGACCGCGCCGTTCGGCACGGGGCTGTAGTCCGCCACCGTGACCGGGGCGTTGGTGTACCGGTCGAGCTGACGCAGCTGCAGGGTGAGGTTCATGACGCCCTTTGCCGCCGGGGCGACGAGGCCGTCGTACAGCACCTCGACGCCGACGACGTCGACGAGGTCCGCGGGCGTGAGCGCCTCTGCCCCGGCCTCGTCGCCGCGCGCCGTGTCGCCGTTCTCGTAGTGCAGGATCACCGTGGTCGTATCGGTGCCCGCCGGCGGCGTGAGGTCGATGTGCGTCAGCGTGAACGCGTCGAACGGCTTGGTGCCGGCGGCGGTGATCACGTCGTCCGAGTCCTCGGCGCCCGGGTCGGCCAGGCGGAGCTCGTCCACCTTCGCGGTCGAGTTGTTCGTCCCCGTGATGACGGCGTTCGTGGTCGGGTAGAACTCGAGCGGGGTGCCGTCCGGCGGCACCGACAGGGGGCCACCGGTCCAGTCCTTGGTCACCGTGACGTTCACGGGCGTGTCGAGGATCGTCACCTCGTCCGCGTCGGTGTCCGTGTAGTCGTTGCCCTCGAACGTGCCGGTGCCGCGCGCGGTGTCGTTCACCACGCCCGCGTCGCCCGTGTTGTACATCGTGCCGTTGGTGGTGCCCAGCACAGCCTCGTCGGGGTCGCTGCGCTTCGTGTCCCGCACCTGGAAGGTGAGGTCGACGTGGCGGCCGTCGGCCTGCGTAGACCGCGCGACGCCGTCACCGGCTGCGGGGGCCGTGGGGTCGGTCGGGTTGTCGGTGCGCGACGGGGACTCCACAAAGGTCAGCCGCACCGACGTCGCCGAGGTCTGCTCGTCCGCCGTCAGCGTGTAGCCCGGGAAAGTCCCGTCGCAGGCCTCCGGGCAGGGGTCGCCCGACGCCTCCACCCACGCGCCGTCGATGAACAGCTCGACGCTCTGCACCTGGTCGTACTGCAGCATCGGGTCGTCGAGGGCGATGCTCACCAGGTTGAACGCGTCGTAGAACGAGCCCGCGATGGCCGTGTCGTCGGCCGCGACCGGGTCGGCCTCGTCCTGCACGACCATCGGGCCGACTCCCGAGAAGCCGCCGGTCGACCACGTGAGCTGCGCGGTCACCTGGTCGTCGGTGCGGGCCTGCACCGTCGGCGGGTCGCCGAGGAACGTCTTGTCCATGAAGTCGGCGCCGGTGCCGTCACCGTCCACCGGGAACGGGTCCACGTCGTCGCACGCCTCGACCGGGTCCGTCATCTCGACCGAGCCGCCCGACGCGGACGAGTACGCGCAGTTGGTGATCGGGTCCTCGCGGTCCGCGGGGCCCGTGTAGTCGGCCGTGAAGTTCGGCTGGAACTCCGTGCCCGGCGGGAAGCCGGAGCCGTCGTCCGCCGTGAACGTGAACCGCACGCCCTCCGCGCCCGCGGGCAGGTCGCAGTTCACGGTGGCCGGCCCGTGCACGGGCGGGCAGTCCGGCGCGGGCGACCACGTTCCGGTGTCGGGGTCCCAGTACTCGACCGTCAGCGTCGCGTTGGGGGGCACCGACGTGCTGCGCACACCGGTTGCCTCGAAGTTGTCCCAGAACTCGCCCGGGTTCGCCGGGTCCTCCGGCTCCTGCACCACGAAGGTGTCGGCGTCCGTCGTCGACCCGTCCGGGCCGAACCCCGCCAGCGAGCTCGGCAGCTGCACCACGACGCTCTGGCCGGGAACGGCCGGGAACGTGGACGGCGTGATGACCTTGGTGATGTCCGTCGCCAGCCGGTCGACGAGCGTGGTGAGCGTGTCGTCGGCGAGTGCCGGGTCCGCGCTCGGCACCTCGGCCTGGATCTGGTTGGGGTGGTCGACGTCGTCCGCGATCTGGTCGGGGTCCGTGTCCGCCGTGAACGGGACGGTCGCCTCGGCGCCGTTGGAGATGTTCCCCGTGTACTCGATGGTGAACCCGGTGACGTTGCAGCCGGCCGGCGGGTCGGGCAGCGTGTCCACCTCGGTGGTCGAGATCGGCTCGGCGGCGGTGCCGTCGCACACGAACGTCACCGTGGCGCCCGTGGCGCCGTCGGGCCACACCACGCCGGCCCCCTGGCCGTCGGTGCCCCAGCCGGTGAACGTGATCGGGTCGTCGCCCTCGAAGACGTTGTTCGTGCCCGGGGCAGGCTCGGTGATCGTCAGCGACGTCACGGCGGTACCTGTGTTCTGCGCGCCGAGGGTCACCGTGGTCGGATCGCCGGCGCTCACCTGGGCCGGGTCGAAGGACTTGCTCGCCGTCACGCTGTTGTTCGGCGGCGTGATGACGTAGGTGTCGCTCGCCGTCGTCGGGTCGGACGACGCATCGTCCAGCGTCACGAGGGACGACGTGTCGTTGGTGACCGTGGTCGGGTCGGTGAGCTCCTCGACGGCGTCGCTCTGCTGCACCTGGACCGGGACGGTCGCCGTGGCCTGCGGCTGGATGTCGCCGCTGAACGTGTACCGCACGCCCTGGACCGCCGCCGGGTCGACGGAGTCGTCGAGCGGCTCCCACGAGTCGCCGTCCCAGTACTCCTCGGTCACCTCGGTGGCGTTCGGCGGCATCTCGATGTCGCCGGTGCTCGTGTACTCGAGGTAGGTGAAGGGGTTCGGGGTGGCCGTCGGGTCCACCGGGTCCTGGATCACCAGGGTGTCGACCGGGGCGTTGGAGGTGTTCGTTCCCGTGATCGTCATCGTGGCGGCCGTCCCGGGGGCGGCCAGCGCGCCCTCCGGATCGATCGCCTTGGTGGTCTCCGAGTCGAGGTTCAGCTCCACGACGGGCGTGATCTCGACCGTCGAGGACTCCTCGGCCGCGTTGTCCGCCACGACCGTCGCCGTGTTGGGGATCGGCACGCCGTCGGCGCTGTACGGCAGGTCCGGGTCCACCCGGGCGCTCACGGTGATGGTGGGCGTCTGCCCGTTCGGGTTCGAGTCGGCAGTGTAGGTCACCGTGTTGGTGGCGGGGTCTGCGACGACCACGCCGTTGGTCGCGCCGCCGCTGGAGCTGACCGTGGCGTCCACGAGGATCAGCTCGGGGGGCAGCTCGTCGGTCATCACCGTGTTGGTGCACGGGTCCGCGTTCGGGTCCGAGCAGGAGATCTGGATGGCGTAAGTGACGGTCTGCCCCGGCTCGTACGGCCCGGGACCGCTCGTCACCGTCTTGCTGATGCCCCACTCCGCGGCGGACGCCGTCGTGGCGGGGATGATCGCCCCCGCGAAGCCGAGCGCGAGCACGCCCAGGACCGACCAGCCGCGGCTGAAGCGCCTGCCCTGCCGCTTCCGTGCGTGTCGTCCGCCGTGCTTCGTCGTCGCGCGACCGATTGCCATCGAAGTTTCTCCCCCACCCCGGTGTCACCATGCGCGCGCGTACGACCTCGGACGCGCGCCACCTCCGAAGGTGTCAGACATGGGCGGGGTTGGCTCGGCGAACGACGATTTGCCCCATACATCGTCAAGGTCCGTTACTCCCTGTCACGCGGGGCCGTCACCTGGGCGTTCGTCGCGACGTGCGGCGCGCCGGGCGGCATACTCGCCTCGCCGCGGAGCACCCCGCCCCGGGCTGCCGGGCCCGTGGCCGGGCACGGTCCCGCCCGGAGGTCCGATGTCCTCACCCACCGCCGCCCCGCCCGAACCCGCGCGCGAGCACGGGCGCCTGCTGTCCGCCGTCGTGCCCGACCGGCAGCGTCGCGACCTCGCCGAGCTGGCGGACCGCCTCGACCTGTCCTCGGGCGAGGTGCGCGCCAAGCGGTCCGCGTTCTGGGCGATGCTGGTCCTCTCCGGGATCATCGCGATCTCCGGCGTCGTCACCGACTCCACCGCCACCGTCATCGGCGCCATGATCATCGCGCCGCTGTCGACGCCGATCCTCGGGTTCGGCCTCGGGGTCGTCACCGGCCAGGGCCGGCTGGTCGGGCGGTCCGCGCTCTACGTGCTCGGCGGCGTCGCGCTGGTGGTGGTGCTCGGGTGGCTCGTCGCGCTCGCCCTTCCGGAGACGTCGTCCGTCGTGACGAACTCCCAGGTCACCGGGCGCACCTCCCCCGGCGTGGGCGACCTGGTCGCCGCGTTCGCCACCGGGTTCGCGGGCGCGATCGCCCTCGCCCGCCGCGACCTCGGCGACGTGCTGCCGGGCATCGCCATCGCGATCTCGCTCGTGCCCCCGCTCGGCGTCGTCGGCGTGTGCCTCGGGGCGGGCGAGCCGGCGCTGGCGGCCGGCGCGCTGCTGCTGTTCGGCTCGAACGTCGTCGCCCTGGTCGTGGCGGCCACGGTCGTGTTCACTGGCGCCGGGTACGCCTCGGACGCCGCGCAGGCGCGCGAGGACGCGGGCGGGCGCCGCCGCCCCCGGCGCGCCGTCGTGCTGGGCGCGGCCGCCGTCGTCGTCGTGGCGGTGCCGATGGTCGCCAACACCATGCAGTCCGTCCTCGCCGAGGTGTGGGCCGGCCAGGTGCGCTCCGCCGCCGAGTCCTGGCTCGCCGACACCCCCGAGGCGGACGTCGAGGACGTCACCTGGCAGGGCACCGACCTCGTCGTCGAGGTGCGCGGGCCGGGCGACCTGCCCGACGTCGCCGAACTGCAGGCGTCCGTCGACGAGCTGGTCCCCTGGGACCCGGAGGTCACCGTCGTGCACACGGTCGGCGAGCGCGTCGAGGGCTGAGGCCCGGGCGGGCCCCGAGCCGTCGACCCCGTCAGTTCAGCCCCGTCGACGCCGCCCGGCCCCGACCATGACCGCGCCGCCGGCGAGGAGCACCAGGGCCAGCGCGACGGTCGCCGCGACCGGGTCGGGGCCGGTGTCCGGCAGCGTCCCCGCCGTCGGGGCGCCCGGGTCGGCAGGGCCTGCCACGGCCGGCGCCGACGGCGTCGCCGAGGGCGGGTCGGAGGGCAGCGCGGCCGGCCGCGAACCCCGCACCCTGGTGATCACCTGGCACCCCTCGGGCATCCGCGGGATCGCGGCCCGTACCGGCGCCGCCGTCCCGCCGCCGCCCGCGACGAGCTCCGTCGGGCAGTTGGACTCCGACGGCCCCAGCACGACGTTGGCGAGCTTCCGGTCGCCCGACGGCGGGTCGTCGACCGTCACCGCGTAGGTGAGCCGCGCCGAGCCGCCCACCGGCAGCGGGCCCGACCAGGACAGCCGCGGCCCGTCGGCGACGACCTGGCCGACGGTGGCGCTCGCCTCGCCGTCGAGCGTGGCGTCGTCGAGCACCCACGTCAGGTCGTCGGTGAGGTAGGCGGGGGCGTCGGCCGGGTAGTCCGCGGCGCCGGTGTTCGTCACGACCACCGTGTACGTCACCGTGTCGCCGGGGGCCACCGGGCCGGCGGGGTCCGCCGTCTTGACGATCTCGAGCTCCTGGACGCCCACGGTCGCGGCACAGTCCGGGTCGTCGCTGCCCGCGGCGCAGTTCGACTCGTCCGGGCCCACCACCACGTTGTCGAGGGCCTTGTCGCCCGACGGCGGGGCGGTGACGTGCACGAGGTAGACGATCTCGGTCGACTCCCCCGGCGCGAGCGGGCCGGACCAGGACAGCACCGGCGCGTCGTAGGTCAGGTCGCCGACGTCGGCCTCCCCGCCCTCGTAGGTCCCGTCGTCGAGCACGCCCGTCAGGTCGTCGGTGAACGACGCCGGGTCGTCGGCCGTGTACGGCACCCCGCCCGTGTTCGTCACCGTGACGTAGTACTCGACGAAGCCGCCAGCGAGGAGCGGGCCGTCCGGGTCCCCGACCTTGCGCAGGTGCAGCGCCCGGACGGGGACGGCCGTCGCGCAGCCGGGGTCGTCCCCGCCGGGCGGGCAGCTCGAGCCCTCCGGACCGAGGACGACGGCGGACAGGATCCCGTCGCCGGCGGGTGGGTCGTCGACCGTCACGGAGTAGGAGACCGTCGCCGTCCCGCCGGGCGCCAGCGGGCCCGCCCAGGAGAGGGCGCTGGCCGAGGGGGTCACCTCGCCCACGTCGGCGGTCGCGGTGCCGTCCCTGGTCGCGTCGTCGAGCACCGCGGAGAGGTCGACGCCGAAGGCCGCCGGGTTCTCCGCGTCGTACGGCGTCGTGCTCGTGTTCGTGACGGTCACCGTGAACGCGACGGTGTCGCCGGGCACCGCCTCGTCCGACGGGACCGCGGTCGAGGTGAAGGTCAGCGTCGGATTCACGACCTGCGCTGCGGCCCGCGGCACCACCACGACAAGCGCCGCGCCGCCGAGCGCGAGCGCCAGCGCACCCGACAGGGCGGCGCGAAGCCGCCGTCGCCGGTGGAGCCCCGGCCGGTCGTGGCGCGGTGCGGACATCCGGTCACCCGTCATGGGTGTTCTCCCGTCTCGTGACGCCCCGCCCCCGCGCCGGGCGGCGCCCGGACGTCATCCACGACACTGCCCGAGGACGCTGCCGCACGCGCGCGGAGGCCGCACCACCGATGACGGTGTCTGCGGTCGCGGCGTCCCCGCTGGTGGGGCAGGGTGCTGGGTGCATCCCCGGCCGGCACAGGAGGGCAGCAGTGAGCGAGACGAGCGACGCGAGCGACGCGACAGGGGGCCGGAAGGCCAAGGGGGGCCGGAAGATCCCCCGGCCGACGCCGCGCGACGTCGTCTCCGGCTTCGTCACCGGCCTGTTCTCCATCCCTGAGGGCATGGCGTACGCGACGGTCGGCGGGTTCTCCGCCCCGATGGGTCTGTGGTCGGGCGCGGTGCCGACCGTCATCGGCTCGGTGTTCTCTCGCACGGTGCTGATGGTCACGACGCTGACCAGCGCCATCGCGCTGTCGGCCAAGAGCGTGCTCACCGACGCCGGCCTGGACCCGGGCGACGTGGGCGCCGTCGCCGCGCTCACCGTGATCGTCGGGCTGTGGATGCTGCTGCTCGGGCTGCTGCGGCTCGGGTCGGTGATGTCGTTCGTGTCGACGGCGGTGATGACGGGCTTCACGGCGGGCATCGCCGTGCAGATCGTCGCGGGCGTGGTGAAGGACGCCACGGGGTACACCCCGGAGTCGCACAACACGATCGCCAAGCTGGTGGAGGCCGTGGTGCACGTGGGCGACTGGGACGGCCCGACCGTCGCCGTCGCCGTCGCCACCGTCGCCGCGTGGGCGGCCCTCAGCCTGGTGCCGCGGCTGAGGAAGACGGCGACGCTGCTGTCCCTGCTCGTGGTCACCGTCGTCGTCGCGCTGCTGGGCACCAAGGTCGAGCTCGTCTCCGACATCGCGGCGATCCCGCGCTCCCTGCCGCCGTTCACGCTGCCGGACGTCGGCTCCCTCGGCCCGCTCGTCTCCGGCGGGCTCGCGATCGCGCTGGTCGCCCTGGCGCAGGCGGCGGGCATCGGCGCCGCCGTGCCGAACCCGGACGGGTCGCGCACCGACGTCTCGAAGGACTTCACCGCGCAGGGCCTCGCCAACGTGGCCGGCGGCTTCTTCGGCGCCCTCCCCACCGGCGGCTCCCTGTCCCGCACGGGCGTCGCGACGAGCGGCGGCGCGCAGACCCGCTGGGCCGGCATCTTCTCCGGCGTGTGGCTCATCGTCATCGTGCTGGCCGTGGGGCCGCTGGCCGGGTACATCCCCATGGCCGTGATCGGCGGCCTGCTGCTCGTCATCGGCGGCGAGCTGGTCGTCGGGCGCTGGGCCGACGTCGTGCTCGTGTTCCGCACGTCGTGGCTCTCCGCCGCGGCGCTGGTCGTGACGTTCCTCGCCACCACCCAGCTCCCGCTGCAGCAGGCGATCTTCCTGGGCGCCGGCCTGTCCATCGTGCTGTTCGCGGTGCAGGCGGCGAAGCGCGGCCGCATCGTCGAGCTCGCCCCGACGGGCGACGGCGGCTTCCGGGTCGCGGACGCCCCCGCGACCCTGCCGAGCGGGCGCACCACCGTGCTGCACTACATGGGCTCCGGCTTCTTCGCCGAGGTGAACCGCCTCGAGGAGGAGTGGCCGCACACCGCGGAGGTCCACGACGCCGCCCTCGTGATCTCGCTGCGGGGGTCCGTGGGCATCCCGTCCACCACGTTCCTCAAGTCGCTCGACCGGCTCCTGGACCGCTGGCACGACCACGGCGTCGAGGTGGTCGTGTGCGGGGTCCCGGACGCCCTCGCCCGCCGGTTCGCCGCCGGCGGCGTGTCACGACGGCTGCAGGACTCCGTCATCCCCGAGTCCGAGGTGCTCTTCGACGCCGTCCGCGAGGCCTACGACCTCGCCGAGCGGCGGCGCCGAGAGGGCGCCGCCTCGCCCTGATCGATCACCGCCCCCCGCATGGCGACGGCGGCCCGCGGAAACCGCCGGGCCGCCGTCGTCGTGGTGGTCAGGGTGCGACGACCTCGAAGTTGGCGTCGGGCTTGCCGAGGACGGCCGCGAGGCGTGCCAGGACGCCGAGGTCGCCGGTGTGCTCGAGGTCGCTCGCCGGGGCCCCGGCGGCGATGCCGAGCAGCTGGCGCTTGGTGAGCGTCAACGCGAGGTCGGCGCCGTCGGCGCTCTCTTCCCCCGGCTCGGTGACGAGGACGCCGTTGGACAGCGTGGTGCGGTAGCGCGCGTCGGCGTCGGTGAAGTGCCAGTCGATGACGAAGTGCTCGTCCCAGGCCTTCGGGCCGTCGACGCGGATCGCGAGAGTGTCGAAGATCTGCTCGAGGGTGAGCGCCACCGCCATCCCGCTGCCGAAGTCCATCTCGGTCCTCAGGACGCCGTGCCGCAGCTCGTGCGCGCCGACGAGGTAGAAGTTGCGCCAGGTGCCGTTCTCGGCGCCGTGCCCCAGCCGCTCGAGCACGTCCGCGAGCGCCGCCTTCGCGTCGGCCGACTCCGGCGCAGCGAACACGGCGTGGCTCAGCAGCTGCGCGGCGAACCGCAGGTTGCCGTTCTCGGCCTGCTCGCGCCCCTTGGCGATCGTCGCGTCGAGGCCGCCGATCGCCTCGACGTACGCGGCGCCCGCCTCCGACGGGGGCAGCTCCCACAGGTGCGCGGGGTTGCCGTCGAACCAGCCGAGGTAGCGCTGGTAGATCCCCTTGACGTTGTGGCTCACGGAGCCGTAGTAGCCGCGAGCGTGCCAGGCGTTCTCGAGCGCCGGGGGGAGCTGGATCCGCTCGGCGATCTCCGAGCCGACGAGGCCTTCGTTGAGCATCCGCAGGGTCTGGTCGTGCAGGTAGGCGTACAGGTCCCGCTGCTCGGTCAGGAAGGTCACGATGTTCTCGGTGCCCCAGGTGGGCCAGTGGTGCGAGGCGAACGCGACGTCGGCGTCGCGGGCGAACAGGCGGATCGCCTCGCCGATGTAGCGCGACCAACCACGTGCGTCGCGTACCTCGGCGCCGCGGAGGGTGATCAGGTTGTGCAGGTTGTGGGTCGCGTTCTCCGCGAGGCACAGCGCCCGGCGGTCGGGGAAGGCGAAGTTCATCTCGGCGGGCGCCTCGGTTCCGGGCGTGATCTGGAAGACGATCCGCACGCCGTCGAGGGTCAGCTCCTGGCCGGTCTCCGTGATGTCGACCGTGGGCGGCAGCAGGGACACCGTGCCCATCGACGCGGTGAGCCCGAGACCGGTGCTGACCAGGCCCTCCGGCCCCGTCGGCAGGGCGGCACCCGTGTGGTACATCCCGCGGCGGGTCATCGCCGTGCCCGCGTACACGTTCTCCGAGACGGCGTGCTCGAGGAACCCGGCCGGCGCGACGATCGGGACGTCCGCGCCCTCGGGCACGACGCCCGCGACGCCGCCGAAGTGGTCGACGTGCGAGTGCGTGTAGATCACGGCCACCACAGGCCGCTTACCGCGGTGCGCCCGGTAGAGGTCGAGCCCGGCCTTCGCCGTCTCGACCGACACCAGCGGGTCGATGACGATCACGCCGGTGTCGCCCTCGACGAGGGTCATGTTGGACAGGTCGAGCCCACGCACCTGGTAGATGCCGCCGGTGACCTCGAAGAGCCCGTTCTTCTGCACCAGCTGCGACTGCCGCCACAGCGAGGGGTTCACCGTGGGCGGGCAGTCCCCTGTCAGGAAGTCGAACCGGGTGTTGTCCCACGCGACACCACCACCCGGCCCGGCGATCTGCGGAGGGTCGATCGTGGCGATGAAGCCCCGGTCCGCGTTCTCGAAGTCGGTCCGGTCGTCCCAGTCCAGACCCGGGTTGTCTTCCACGAATCCCATCGGTGCGCCTCCTCGGCTGTTGAGAAACCAGGGTCAGAGTGCCGTGATGCCGTCGCCGATCATCTTGGCGCCGATGACGAGCAGCAGGACGGCCATGATCACGGCGTTGTTCTGGACCATCCAGGTCTTCAGGCCGTCGAGGACGGCCGCGGCGCGCTCGCCCATCGCCAGGTAGATCACCAGCGGCGTGACGACGCCGGCGCTGGCGATCAGCGCGAACACGACGGCGGCCACGACCTGGGCGTTCGTGTCGCTCGGGGCGGCGGCGGCGATCGCGGCACCGCCGGAGACGACGAGCAGCAGGTTCTTCGGGTTGACGGCGCTCAGCAGCACCGCGAGGCCCAGGGCCTTGCCGGGCGTGAACCGGTCGATGGCGGCCATCCACTTCGGGGTCTCCGGCTCGACGCCCTCGCGCGGCCGCCCGCGCCACTGCTTCACCGCGACCAGCAGGAGCAGCAGGCCCAGCACGATCTTGACGATCGCCGCCCACAGCGGCGTGCCCTCGTCGTCCGGCACGGCGGAGCCGGCGAGCACCGCGACCAGGCCGACGACGACCAGCACCGCCACGAACCAGCCGACCAGGAACGCCGCGGCGTTCGCCTTCGCGCGCTCGCTGACGAGCATCAGCACCACCGCGACGATCGGCAGCGGGCTGATGAGCACGCCCACCGCTACCGGGAGGGACTGACCGATCGCTGCACCCACGTGTTCTCCTCGTCCCGGTGGTCGACGGCGCCGCGGGTGGGCGCCGCCGCTCAGACGGTAGGCACGCGCCCCGGGATCCGCTCGTCGAACGGGACGTCGCGACGTCACAGCACGAAGGCGCCGTTCACCGCGCGCCCGCGGGCACCCGGTGCCACCCTGGCGCCATGCCGAGCACTCCGAAGCCAGCCACGCCCACGATCGCCGCCCAGCAGCAGGAGGTGCTCCGCACCCTGCCGTTCGCCGACACCCAGGACTTCGAGGACGCCACGCGCGGCCTCCTGGGCAAGCGGACGCCGAACGCGATCACCAACGCCGAGGGCGCCGTCGTCTGGGACAACGACACCTACGACTTCATCCAGGGCGACGCGCCCGACACCGCCAACCCCAGCCTGTGGCGGCAGTCGAAGCTCAACGCGGTCCAGGGGCTCTTCGAGGTGGTGCCCGGCATCTACCAGGTGCGCGGCTTCGACCTCGCCAACGTGACGTTCATCGAGGGCGACACCGGCGTCCTCGTCCTCGACCCGCTGGTCACCGAGGAGACCGCCGCCGCCGCGCTGGCGCTGTACCGCGAGCACCGCGGCGACCGCCCGGTGACGGGCGTGCTGTACACGCACCCGCACGTCGACCACTTCGGCGGCGTGCGCGGCGTCACCACGCAGGAGGACGTCGACGCCGGCCGGGTGCCGATCGTCGCGCCGGCGGAGTTCACGGAGCACGCCGCGTCGGAGAACGTGTACGCGGGCACCGCGATGGCCCGCCGCTCGGCGTACATGTTCGGCGCGGCGCTTGCTCGCGGCCCGCAGGGCGCGCTCGGCACGGGCCTGGCGCAGACGGTGGCGACCGGCAACATCACGCTCATCGCCCCGACGCTCGACATCACCGAGACCGGGCAGACCGAGACCATCGACGGCGTCCGGATGGTGTTCCAGATGGCGCCGGGCACGGAGGCGCCGGCCGAGTTCCTCGTCTGGTTCCCCGACCACAAGGCCCTCTGCTCCGCCGAGGACGCCACGCACACGCTGCACAACCTGCTCACCCTGCGCGGCGCCCTCGTGCGCGACCCGCACGCCTGGGCCGGCTACCTCACCGAGACCATCGACCTGTGGGGCGACGAGGTCGAGGCCGTCTTCGCGTCGCACCACTGGCCCACCTGGGGCAACGAGCGTGTCGTGAAGTTCCTCTCCGAGCAGCGCGACCTGTACGCCTACCTGCACGACCAGTCCCTGCGCCTCATCAACCAGGGCTGGACGGGCATCGAGATCGCCGAGTCGCTGAAGCTCCCGCCGGCCCTCGAGAACTCCTGGCACGCGCGCGGCTACTACGGCTCCGTGAGCCACAACCTCAAGGCCATCTACCAGCGGTACATGGGCTGGTACGACGGCAACCCTGCTCACCTGTGGCAGCACCCGCCGGTCGAGCAGGGCAAGCGGTACGTCGAGCTCGCGGGCGGCGCCGACGCCATCGTGGACAAGGCGCGCGCGTCGTTCGACGGCGGCGACTTCCGGTGGGCGGCGGAGATCCTCAGCCACGTCGTCTTCGCGCAGCCCGACCACGCGGCGGCCCGCGAGCTGCTGGCGGACACCTTCGAGCAGCTCGGGTACGGCGCCGAGAACGGCGTGTGGCGCAACATCTACCTCTCGGGCGCCACCGAGCTGCGCAGCGGCAAGTTCGGGACGCCGACGGTGTCCGCGTCGCCGGACGTCATCTCCGCGCTCACCCCGGAGATGCTGTTCGACGCCATCGCGATCCAGGTCGACGGACCCCGCGCGTGGGACGAGAAGCTCACGATCGACGTCGTGCTCACCGACACGGACGCCCGCTACCGGCTCCGCCTCGCCAACGGCGCCCTCACGCACAGCGCCCGGCCGCAGAAGGGCGACGCCGACCTCACGCTCACCACGACGTCGCGCGCGCTGCCCGCGCTCGCCCTCGGCGGCGTGACCCCGGACGGGCTCGCCGAGGCCGGCATCCAGGTCGACGGCGACGTCAGCGTGCTCGGCCGG
Source organism: Isoptericola sp. NPDC060185 (assembly GCF_042728595.1). Classification (NCBI taxonomy): domain Bacteria; kingdom Bacillati; phylum Actinomycetota; class Actinomycetes; order Micrococcales; family Promicromonosporaceae; genus Isoptericola; species Isoptericola sp. NPDC060185. The sequence continues at coordinate 21,138 of NZ_JBHWYY010000014.1, forward strand.
CTCACCGCCGTGCTCGACCCGGGCGACCCGGACTTCTCCATCGTCACGCCCTGACCTGCATCGCCGCGAGCGCCCCGTCCGACCTGCTCGGGCGGGGCGTTTCGGCGCGCGCGAGCGCCCAGCCGGTGCCAGCCTGGCGCCATGCCGAGCACACCGAAGCCAGCCACGCCCACCATCGCCGCCCAGCAGCGTGAGCTGCTCGGCAGGCTTCCCTTCTCCGACACCCAGGACTTCGACGACGCGTCCCGGGGCTTCCTCGGCCGCCGCACCCCGAACGCCGTCACGAAGGACGACGGCACCGTCGTCTGGGACAACGACACGTATGCGTTCCTCGAGGGCGACGCCCCGGACACCGTGAACCCGAGCCTGTGGCGGCAGTCGAAGCTGGTCGCGGAGCAGGGCCTGTTCGAGGTGGTCGAGGGCATCTACCAGGTGCGCGGGTTCGACCTGTCGAACGTCACGTTCATCGAGGGCGACACGGGCGTCATCGTGCTCGACCCGCTGATCTCGACCGAGACAGCGGCCGCCGCCCTCGCGCTGTACCGCGAGCACCGCGGCGACCGCCCCGTCACCGGCATCATCTACACGCACTGCCACGTGGACCACTTCGGCGGCGTCAAGGGTGTCACCACGCAGGAGGACGTCGACGCGGGCCGCGTGCCCGTGCTGGCGCCCGCGGACTTCACGGAGCACGCCGTCGCGGAGAACGTGTACGCGGGCACGGCGATGGGCCGCCGCGCGGGCTACATGTACGGCGCGGCACTCGCCCGCGGCCCGCAGGGCCAGGTCGGCGCCGGCCTGGGGCAGACGACGTCCACCGGAACCGTCACGCTCATCGCCCCGACGCTCGACATCACGACGACCGGGCAGGAGGAGACGGTCGACGGCGTCCGCATGGTGTTCCAGATGGCGCCGGGCACCGAGGCCCCGGCCGAGATGCTCATCTGGTTCCCGGACCACAAGGCGCTGTGCGCGGCCGAGGACGCCACGCACACGCTGCACAACCTGCTGACGCTGCGCGGCGCCGTCGTGCGCGACCCGCACGCCTGGGCCAACTACCTCACCGAGACGATCGACCTGTTCGGCGCGGACGTCGAGTCCGTCTTCGCGTCGCACCACTGGCCCACCTGGGGCAACGAGCGCATCGTGACGTTCCTGTCCGAGCAGCGCGACCTGTACGCGTACCTGCACGACCAGACGCTGCGCCTCCTGAACAAGGGACTCGTGGGCTCCGAGATCGCCGAGCAGCTGCCGCTGCCTCCGGCGCTGGAGAACGCGTGGCACGCGCGCGGCTACTACGGATCGGTGAGCCACGACATCAAGGCGATCTATCAGCGGTACATGGGCTGGTACGACGGCAACCCCGCGCACCTGTGGCAGCACCCGCCCGAGGAGCAGGGCAAGCGGTACGTCGAGTTCATGGGCGGCGCGGACGCCGTGGTGGAGAAGGCGCGCGCGTCGTTCGACGCCGGGGACTTCCGTTGGGTGGCGGAGGTGCTGAGCCATGTCGTCTTCGCGCAGCCCGACCACGCCGGGGCGAAGGAGCTGCTCGCCGACACGTTCGAACAGCTCGGGTACGGGGCGGAGAACGGCACGTGGCGGTCGGTGTACCTGTCGGGCGCCACCGAGCTGCGCAGCGGGAACTTCGGCACGCCGACGCAGACCGCGTCGGCGGACATCGTCGCGCACCTCTCCCCCGAGATGCTGTTCGACGCCCTCGCGATCCAGATCGACGGCCCGAAGGCGTGGGACCACCGCGTCACGGCCGACGTCGTCCTCTCCGACGCGGCCGCGCGCTACCGGCTCCGGCTCGCGAACGGCGCGCTCACCTACAGCGCCCGGCCGCAGCCCGACGCCGCCGACGTCACCATCACCACGACGCGGGCCGCGCTCCCTGCCCTCGCGGGAGGTCTGGACCCGGCGCGGCTGGCCGCGGCGGGCATCGAGGTCTCGGGCGACACGGCCGCGCTGGCGAAGGTGCACGGCATCCTCGACCCGGGCGACCCGGACTTCGCCATCGTCACGCCGTGAGCTGAGGGTCCCTGACCTCAGGGACCGCCACCCCCGGGACGAGGGGGCGGGCGGGGAGCAGCCGGTCGACGCCGACGATGAGCAGCCCGAGCACGTAGAAGGCGCCGCCGTAGACCACCAGGTTGATCCCCAGCCCGCCCCACCCGAGGGCGTCGAGGTCGATGAAGCCGTACGGGTACGCGCTGCCCGGGCTGAGCTGGCCGCGCAGCAGGATGAATCCGAAGTACAGCACCGGGAACAGCATCCACAGCCCCGCGTGGCGCAGGCGGGCGCGGCGGTGCGGGTCGAGCAGCAGGAAGTCCAGGACGACGGCGATCGGCAGCGCCCGGTGCTCCACCTGCCCGTCGGTCAGGCCGAGGAAGACGGCGGGCGCGTCCGGCGACTCGGGCGCGAGGACCAGCCACGCGACCAGGCCCGTGATCGCGGCGGCCAGGGTCACCAGCCCCTTCGCCCACACCGGCGGCTGCTCCCGGCGCAGCAGCGTCGCGACGCCCGCCCATCCGAACACCGCCACCGCGAGGAAGCTGGTCAGGTTGGTGAAGTACACGAAGCCCTCGACGTCGCCGTCGCGCCAGATGGCGCGCGTGCCGACGAGGCCGAGGACGGCGACGAAGAGCCGGAACAGGCCGACGATCACGAACATGGGCGTAGTGAACCAGACCGGGCGGCCACGGCGGCACGTCGTCCTCGGGGCTCGTCCTCAGAAGACCAGGATCGCGACCAGCCCGGCGAGGCCGAGCAGCGCCGTCCCCGCGCACATGACCACGATCCGCCGCCCGTGCCGCAGCCGCGGCTCCTCGGCGCCCAGGTGCCTTGCCGTGTGGTGCGCGTGCCGCCGGGCGAACCACCACAGCGGCGGCGTGAGGACGAGGCCGACCGCGGCGGCGAGCGCGAACGACGACAGCCCGTCGACGCCCGGCAGCGTCTGCCACGCCACCGCGCAGGCGGCGGTGAACGACAGGAGGGTGCGCCGCCACGCGAGCGAGGTGCGCTCCACCTGCAGGCCCCGGTCTCGTTCGGGGCCGACGAGCGGCGGGTCCAGCGGCGGCTCGGCCATCGCGGTCAGTGCAGCAGCAGCGCGAGCAGCACGAGGATGCCCACGACGGTGATGGTCAGGACCAGCACGAACCCCGTGATCGCGCCGGGCAGCGGCCCGTGCTCCCGCATCGCGCGCTCGGAGCGGGCCCACTCCACCGCCGCGGCCACCGGCACGACGGCGCCCGCCACGAGCAGCACGACCGCCGCGGTGAGACGCAGGTGCGGCTCCATCGGCAGGTCCAGCGTCTCGAGCGCGGTGCCGCCCGCGATCAGCCCGAGGGCGGTGCGCAGCCACGCCAGGATCGTGCGCTCGTTGGCGAGGGAGAACCGCGGGTCGGGCTCCGTGCCCTGCTCGTAGACCCACCGGGGGAAGCGCTCGCGGCTCACGAGGCCCGAGCCTATCGACCGCCGCGGGGCACGTCGCGGCGACGGCGGCGTGGGGGCGGGCGTCGGGGGCGGTGGCTAGGTTCGGGCGCATGACCCTGCGCGCGGACTTCCTGGCCCTGCACCGCCCCGGCGACCCGCTCCTGCTGCCGAACGCCTGGGACGCCGGGTCGGCGCGCCTCCTCACCGCGCTCGGCTTCGCCGCCGTCGCGACGACGAGCAGCGGGTTCGCCGCGACGCTCGGCCGGCCCGACGGCGCGACCACCCGCGAGGAGACGCTCGCCCACGCCGGCGCGCTCGCGGCCGCCGTCGACGTGCCGGTGAGCGCCGACCTGGAGAACGGCTTCGCGGACTCCCCCGCGGGGGTGGCGGGCACCGTGACCGAGGCCCGCGGGACCGGCCTCGCGGGGTGCTCGGTCGAGGACGCCACCGGGCGCGCGGACCAGCCCCTCTACGCCCGGCCCGCCGCCGTCGAGCGCGTGGCCGCCGCGGCCGAGGCCGCGGGGGACCTGGTGCTCACGGCGCGCTGCGAGAACCACCTGCACGGCCGGGACGACCTCGCCGACACGATCGCGCGGCTCCAGGCCTACCAGGAGGCCGGCGCCGACGTGCTGTACGCGCCCGGGCTGCGCGACGCGGCCGCGATCGCGACCGTCTGCCGCGAGGTGGACCGGCCCGTCAACGCGCTGCTCGTCGCGGGCGGCCCGACGCCCGCCGAGCTGGCCGCCGCGGGGGTCGCGCGGGTCTCCGTCGGCGGCACGTTCGCCTGGAACGCCCTGTCCGCGCTGGTCGACGCCGCCCGCGAGCTCCAGGCCGGCGGCGTCGGGTTCCTCGACCGCACCGGCCCGGCGCGCGAGGTCATGCCGCGGGCGTTCCGGGGCTGACGCGCGCTCAGAGCGCGGCGGCGAACGCCCGCACCAGCGGGTGGATCGGGCGCCCGGCCGACGCCCCGATGTGCGGCTGGAAGAGGCTGGCCACGAAGAAGGGGTGGTCGGCGAGCTCGAGCACCTCCGCGCCGGCGTCGTCCGCGACGGCTCCCACGACGACGCCCACCGCCTCCAGCGCCGCGACGGCCTCCGCCGTCGGGGCATAGCCACAGAAGTGCATCCCGGCGAACGGCTCGCCCACCCACGACGCGAACCGCGTGCCCGGCACCGGCGTCACGACGCGCTCCTCGCCGTACAGCGAGCATGCGAGCGCCGCCACGACGTTGTCGTCGGCCTCGCCGTCGGACTCCGCGTGCGTCGCGGCCCTCCCCAGCAGGCTGCGCGTGAGCTCGACGACCGCGTACTGCATCCCGGCGCACGTGCCGAGGAACGGGATCCCGCCCTCCCGGGCGGCCGTGATCGCGCGCAGCACGGCCGCCTCGTCGGCGTACGGCGAGCCGGGCACGAGCCAGATCCCGTCGTACGCGCGCACGTCGAACGGTGTGTCGGTGGGCACCCACACGGCCTCCACGCCGAGCTCGTCCGCGAGGCGCGGGACGAGGGCGGCGAGCTCCCGGTGGCTGGTGTGGTCTCCGTGGTCGCCGAGCAGCGCGAGGGTCACGGCGCCACGGTAGCGCAGCCCGTTCCCCATGGTCAGGGCCCCATGGTCAGGGCCCCGCGGTCAGGGCACCAGGCGCTGGGTGATCACCGACCCCTCGGGCCCGTGCTGCACGCGCGCGAGCGCACCGTTCACCAGCGCGAGGTACGGCGGCACGTGCCCGCACTCGACGTCCGCGAGGATCGGGATCCCCAGGTCACCCAGGGCGTCGCGGGCGGCGTCGTGCAGGGTGAACCCCTCCGAGTCCGGCGCGTGCGTACGGCTGATCAGCACCGCGTTCGCCGCGTCGAACCAGCCCGCGTGCCGCATCGCCCACAGGGCCCGGCCGACCTCGAGCGCCTCCCACTCGAGGATGTCGAGGTACACGACCAGGCCCTCGGGCGCGTGCTCCGTCGCGAACCGGGCCACGTCGCCGTACGGCGTGCCCGCGAGCAGGGAGACGGTCTCCAGGCAGCCACCGATCAGCCGCCCCTGGACGTCCACGGGCGCGCCCGGGTCCTCGCCGTCGAGCCGCAGCCACGCGCCCTCCGCGTCGAGGGTCCAGGTGTGGACCTGCGGGTCCTGCTCCCAGTCGTCCCAGCCCGACGAGCGGTACCGCCGCGGCGAGCGCTGCACCAGCTGCCCGCCGTCCTGCGCCGAGGCGGCGACGTCCCACCAGCCGACGATGCCCTCCGGCACGTCGTAGGGCGTGTCCATGAGGTTCTGGCCGTGCAGCGTGGCGACCCCGGTGCGCAGGGTGAGCGGCAGCTGCAGCGTCGAGATGTCCGAGTACCCGACCAGCCACGTCGGGTCCGCGCCCAGCGCGTCCCAGTCGAGGCGGCCCAGCAGGTCCGTCGCCAGCTCCCCGCCCCACGGCGGCACGACGGCACGCACCGCCGGGTCGGTGAGCATCGCGGTGAGCTCCGCCGCGCGCAGGTCCGCCGGTGCGCTGACGACCCCGTCGCCCGACGGCGTGGCTCCCACCTGCACGTCGTAACCCTTCGCGCGCACGACGTCGACGGCGTGGTCCAGCCGCGGCAGCAGCGGGGCGGGCACGCCCGACGACGGCGCGGTCACGCCGATCGTGTCGCCGGGGCGCAGGGGGCGGGGGTAGCGGATCGTCATGACCGGACCTTGCCCGACCCGACGGCTCCGCGGCAACGGCATTCGGCGGCCGCGACGGTTGTCCACAGGCGGGGCATCGGGCCTGGTGCGAGGCGTGAACCTTCGCTAGGCTCGAACACGTGTTCGAGCCCTTCTCGAACCGCCGACCGACGACGAGGGGGTGAGGCGCGCATGTCCGCTGCGGTGCTCGACGGCGCGGTCGACGACCTTCCGGTCGTCACCACGCCCTGGGACGACGCGCTCTCCCCGCCCGGACCGACGACGGTGCACGACGTCTCGGCCGCCCTCGACGACGTGGCCCGCCTCCAGTCGCGGATCGACGCGCTGGAGGGCGAGAAGCTGCTCGCCGTGGAGCGCGCCCGGCGCGCAGCCGTGCGGTGCGAGCCCGACCTCCTGGCGGGCGAGGAGCTGCGGGTGCTGCGGGCGGGCACGGCGCGTCGGCACCAGCTCGCCCGGCGGGCGTTCGTCGCGGACGTCGCGACCACGCTGCGACTGAGCGAGCGGGAGGCGGACCACCTCGTCGAGACGGCGCAGACGCTCACCTCGTCGGGATCCGCGACGCTAACCGAGCTCCGCCGCGGCCGGATCGGGGCCCGCCACGCGACGGCGATGGCCGACGTCCTCGCCGACCTCCCCGACGCCCAGGCCCGCGCGGCCGTGCAGGCCGAGGCGCTGCCGCGGGCCGCGACGGCCACACCGGCCCAGTTCCGCGCCCACCTGCGCCGCGCCCGCGACCGCGCACACCCCGAGCCGTTCACGCTGCGGCACGCGAGGGCGGCGGCGAAGCGCGGCGTGTTCGTCGACCCCGCCGCCGACGGCATGGCCTGGCTCAGCGCCTACCTCCCCGCCACGACCGCCCACGCGGCCCACGACCGGCTGACGACGGCCGCTCGCACCGCCCGCGAGGCCGGCGACCCGCGCACGGTGGCCCAGCTCCGCGCCGACGCATACGCCGCCCTGCTACTGGCGGACGCCGCCCCCTCGGCCGCGGCGCGACCCGGGTCTGCGACCCCTGCCGTCACCGGCACCTCCGCAGGTGCGCAGCCCGGCGCAGGCCGTGCAGGCCGTGCAGGCGAGTCGGCGGGCGCGCCCGCGGGCGAGGCAACGGCGTGCCCCGTCCCGGACCTCGCCGACCATGCACGTCGGATCGTCCCCCGCGTGCAGATCACCGTGCCGGTGATGGCGCTGCTCGGCCGCTCCGAGGACGCCGCCGAGCTCACGGGTCACGGCGCGATCGACCCGGAGGTCGCGGCGTTCCTCACCGCCCGGGCGCCGTCGCTGCGCCGGCTGCTGGTCGACCCGGCGTCGGGCGAGCTGCTGTCCGCCGACCCCGGCACGTACACCGTCCCGGCGGCGCTGCGCGTCTACCTGGAGGCCCGCGACGGCACCTGCCGCTTCCCGGGCTGCACCCGCGCCGCCGCCCGCTGCGACGTCGACCACACCGTCGCGTGGGCCGACGGAGGGCGCACGACCGCGGACAACCTGGCTCATCTGTGCCGCCGACATCACGTGCTGAAGCACGAGACCCGCTGGCGGACGCGGCAGGAACCGGACGGCACCCTCGTGTGGACCTCACCGACCGGACGAGTCGCCCGCGACCCCGTCGCCGACCCCGTCGACCTCACCGGTCGGGAGCTGGTCCCACCGGAGCCGCCGGACCCACTGGGCTCAGCGGACCTACCAGGCTCAGCGGACCTACCAGGCTCGGCGGACTGGGCGCCGGAGCTGGGCGACCCACCGTTCTGAGCCGTCACCGCGCTCGGGTCGTGCCGTCAGAGCATCCCGCGCTCGCGGGCGACGGCGGCGGCCTCGGTGCGGGACTGCGTGCCCAGCTTGGTGTTGATGTGCGCCAGGTGGGACTTCACGGTGGCGACGGAGACGAACAGCTCGCGCGCGATGGCGTCGTTCGACCGGCCGGCGGCGACGAGGCGCAGCACCTCGAGCTCGCGGGCGCTGAGGGTCTCGCCCGGCGACCGCATACGGCCGAGCAGGCGACGCTGCACGTCGGCCCCGAGGGTGACCTCGCCGGCGGCGGCGGACCGGATGGCGCGGGCGAGCTCCTCGGTGGGCGCGTCCTTGAGCAGGTAGCCGGTGGCGCCGGCCTCGACGGCGGCGAGGATGTCGGCGTCGGTGCCGTAGGTGGTCACGACGAGCACGGGGGTACCGTGCCGGTGCACGACGGTGCCGGTCGCCTCCGCACCGCCGAGCCGGCTCCGCCCCGGGCCCGCGTCGCCGAACCTCAGGTCCAGCAGCACGACGTCCGCGCGGCCGCCGTCGTCGAGCCAGGCCAGGAGGTCCTCGGCGGTGCCGGTCTCGTGCACGACCCGCATGTCCGGCTGGCCGTCGACGACGGCGCGCAGCCCGGCGCGCACGACGGGGTGGTCGTCGGCGAGCACGACGTCGATCACGGGGCGTCCTCCGTCCTGTCCACGGGCAGCGTGACCGCCAGGGCGGTTCCCGCGCCCGGCGAGGTCTCGAGCGTGACGGTGCCACCCAGCTCGTGCGCGCGCGACCGGACGGAGGGCAGGCCGAAACCACGCCCGGACGCTCCCGCGGCGGTCGCGGCGACCTCCGGGTCGAACCCACGACCGTCGTCCACGACGTCGAGGGTGACGGTGTCCCGCTCGTACGTGAGCGTGAGGCGGGCGCGGCCGGCGCCCGAGTGCTGCACCACGTTCGCGAGCGCCGACTGGGCGACGCGCAGCAGCGCCGTCTCGACAGGCACGGGCAGCGGCCGCACGTCGCCGACGGTGTGCACGGACACGTCCAGCGGCTGCCGCTCGGCGACGCGACGCAGGGCCGCGACGAGGGTGGTGCGGTCGAGGTCGGGCGGCGTGAGGTCCTGCACGACGCGGCGCGCCTCGGCGAGGCTGTCGCGGGCGGCCCCGCGCGCCTGGTCGACGAGGTCGTGCGCCCTGTCGTCGTCGGTGCCGACGGCGTCGTCGGCGGCCCGCAGCAGGAGCTCGATGGCGGACAGCGACTGGGCGAGGGTGTCGTGGATGTCGCGCGCCAGGCGCGCCCGCTCGTCGGTGACGGCCCGGTCCCGCTCGGCCTGGGCGAGGTGCTGGCGCACCTGGGTCAGCTCGTCGACGGTCCGCTGCCGCGTCTGGGACTCGCGCACGAAGGCCTCGATCCCCAGCACGACGCCGACGGCCACGGCGCCGCCGAGCACCGGGCCCAGCACGAAGCCGGTCCAGGGGTCGTCGGCGTCGGCCTGCACGAGCAGCCCCTCGGCGACGGCGAGCGCCGTCGTCACGGCCACCGCGACGACGCCGCGGTGCGGCCCGAGCACGTGCATCTGCAGGATCATCAGCGGGAACGCGAGCCACAGGGCGGCGGGCGAGAGCCAGAGCAGCACCACCCACGGGAGCAGGAGGGCGGCGATCCACGCGGTGTCGGGCCACCAGGCGCCGCGCGGGGTGTCGACGGCCCGGTCGTGCACGCGCACCGCCCGGCGTCCGACGACGTACACGGCGACGAGCACGGCCGCGACGACCACCGAGGGCCACGTCCGCCCCGGCGGGGCCTGCAGCACCGCGACGACGGCGAGCGCCGCGAGCAGGACGTCGAGCCCCAGGATGAGGGCGCGCGTCGCCGACGGCTGGGGGTGGCGGATCACCCCGTCCACGGTAGCCGGACGGGGCGCGGGCGCATCGTCCGAAAGGTGGAGCGGGCGGACCGTCCTTCGGCGCCGCAGGATCACCCCGGGTCCCGATGATCGCAGGCGCCCCGACGCGGAGGCTGGAAGCAGTCCGGAACACCCGTCCTGTGGAGGTCATCTCGTGTTCGTCGCCCTGCGCGATCTGAAGCATGCCCGCGGCCGCTTCGTCCTCATGTCCGTGGTGATCGTGCTGATCACCTTCCTCGTCACGTTCCTCGCGTCGCTCACGGCGGGCCTGGCCCGGGAGTCGACGTCGGCGGTGACGGACCTGCCCGCCGACCACCTCGCCTTCTCCATGCCGGCCGCCGGCGACGACCCGGAGTTCACGGCGTCGCGCGTGACGCCCGACCAGTGGGAGGGCTGGGCCGACGCGCCGGGCGTCGAGTCGGCAGAGCCGTTGGGCCTGGCGACGACACGCGCCGCCTCGGACAGCACGACGGCCTCCGTCACGGCGCTGGGCGTGGCCGACGGCTCCACCCTGGTGCCGGGCGGTGGCCACGTCGACCCGGGCACGGTCGTGCTCACCCCGGGCGCGGCGGATGCCCTCGGCGCGAGCACCGGCGACACGGTCACGCTCGGCGGCGCCGAGCTCACGGTCGCGGCCACGGTCGACGCCGACGAGTCGTTCTCCCACACCCCGGTGGTGTGGACCACGCTCGACGACTGGCAGGCGGTCGGCGCCCGCGGCGCGGCCGGCGGCGACGACGTCGCGACGGTGGTCGCGCTCACCACGGCGGACGACGGCCTGACCGACGCCGCCCTCACCGACACCGACGCCGCCCTCGGCACGACGACGGTGACGACGTCGGACGCCCGCTCGGCGGTGGCGTCGTTCGCCGGGGAGAACACGTCGCTGTCGACGATGCAGGCGTTCCTGCTGGCCATCTCCGCGCTGGTGGTGGGCGCGTTCTTCACGGTGTGGACGATCGGCCGCTCCGGCGACATCGCGGTGCTCAAGGCGCTCGGCGCCTCCACCCGCTACCTGCTGCGCGACGCTCTCGGCCAGGCGGCGGTGCTGCTGGTCGGCGGCGTCGCGGTCGGCACCGCGCTGACGGTCGCGGGCGCGTCCCTGCTGCCCGACGTCGTCCCCGTGGTCGTCACGACCGCCACGACGCTCGTGCCCGCCGTCGGCCTGGTGCTGCTGGGCCTGGTGGGCGCGGCGGTCTCGGTCGCCCGCATCACCCGCATCGACCCGCACGCCGCGCTCGCGGCGCGCTGACCCGCCCCCGACCACGCCTGCCGCCGACCTACGCCACCCCTGGAGGATCCCGATGGACCTGCACCTCGACCACATCACCCTCGTCTACCCCGACGGCGACGGCACCCTCACGGCCGTGGACGACGTCGACCTCGCCGTGCCCGCCGGCACGACGACGGCGCTGCTCGGCCCGTCCGGGGCGGGCAAGTCGAGCCTGCTGGCGGTGGCCGCCGGGCTGACGAACCCGACCCGCGGCACGGTGCGGTTCGGCGACGACGTCGTCTTCTCCCCCACCACGACGGTCGCCGACGCGACCCGTGCCCGCCTGGACCGCATCGGCATGGTGTTCCAGTCGCCGCAGCTGCTGGGCTCGCTCACCGCCTTGGAGCAGCTGGAGCTGCACGCCCACCTGCGCGGGCGCCGGCCGGCGAGCGTGCGCGCCCGCGCCATGGAGCTGCTGGACGCCGTCGGTGTGGCCGACCACGCGGCCAAGCGGCCCGCGCAGCTGTCCGGCGGGCAGCGGCAGCGCGTCGCCATCGCGCGCGCCCTCGTCGGGCGGCCGGAGGTGCTGCTGGTCGACGAGCCGACGTCGGCCCTCGACCACGAGCGCGGCACCCGGGTGGTCGAGCTGATCACCGGCCTGGCCCGGGAGACCGGTGCCGCCACGCTGCTGGTGTCGCACGACGCGTCGACGCTGGCCAGCGTCGACGCCACCGAGCGGATGCTCGACGCCCGCCTCGAGGCGAGCACCCCCCTCGCCACGCTCTGACCGACCCGCACCACAACCCGGAGGAATCCCGTGCAGAAGCTCTACGTCGCCGCCATCGTCTACGCCGTGCTCGGCCTGGCCGCCGGCCTGTTCTACCGGGAGTACACGGTGGCGCAGGACTTCACCGGCAGCACCCAGCTGGCCGTGGCCCACACCCATCTGCTGGCCCTGGGCTTCATGGTGATGCTGATCGTGCTGGCTCTCGACGCCGTCCTGAAGATCTCGGGGACCCGGTCGTTCTCCTGGTTCTTCGCCACCTACAACGCCGGGCTGCTGATCGCGGTGGGCGTCATGGTCTGGCACGGCATGCTGCAGGTCCAGGGCCAGACGGACGTGAGCGCCGCCATCCCGGGGATCGCCGGGGTGGGGCACATCCTCCTCACGGTCGGTCTCGTCTCCCTGCTCGTGTCGCTGCGTCGCCCGGTGCGCCGGGCGGTCGAGCGGCGCTGACGGGCTCGCTGCTGACAGGCTCGGCGCGGCGGGACGCCCGCACGACGGCGCCCGCCGCGGCGAGGCCGAGCAGCAGGAACACGCCGGCGACGAGCAGCGAGCCCCGGGTCGCGTCGGCGAACCCGGCCGACAGCGCGTCCACGACGTCGGGCCCCTGCTCGCCGAGCGGCCCCTGCGTCCCCTGGGCCCGCAGGCCGGTGATCGCGTTGCCCGCGGACCCGCTCGTGGCGTCGGCGAGCTGCGCAACCTGGTCGTCGGGCAGGCCCTGGCCGTCGAGCGACGCCGGCACGGTGGTCGCGAGGAGCACGGCCAGGGCCGTCCCGACCAGGGCGGTGCCGAGCGCCGACCCCACCTGGCGCACGGTCGACTGCGTCGCCGACCCCTGGCCGGACTGTGCGGGCGGGACCTGCGCGAGCGTCGTGCTGGTGAGCTGCGCGGAGGCGAGCCCCAGCCCGACGCCGTAGACGACCAGCACCACGGCGAGCAGCCACGGCGAGACGGTGGGCGTCACGACGAGCGCGACCGCGCCGACGCCCACGACCTCGAGCACCAGGCCGATGACGACGACGAGCGGCGCGCCCACCCGCGCGGCGAGGTGGCGGGCCGACGCGCCGGACGCGAACGCGCCGAGCGCCATCGCGGCGAGCACGAGCCCGGCGCCCATCGTGGACAGGGCCAGCACGTTCACCAGGAAGAGCGGCAGCACGAAGATGATGCCGAACTCGCCCACGGCGACGGCGGTCGCCGTGACGTTGCCCCACCGGAACGTCGGGATGCGGAACAGGTCGAGGTCGAGCAGCGCGGAGCGGCCCACGCGGGCCCGGTGCCGCTCCCACACGACGAACAGGACCAGCAGCACCACCCCGACGGCGAGGAGGACAGGCACCGGGGACACCGGCGCGGACGTCGACCACGTCAGCCCGAGCACCTCCAGGTCCGCCTTCGGCGCCCACCACCCGAGCGTCTGGCCCTCGATGAGCCCGAACACCAGCGCGCCGAACCCCAGCCCCGAGAGCAGCAGCCCGTCGACGTCGAGTCCCGGCACGTTCACCGTCGTCCGCGTCTCGGGGACCCACAGGTACGCGCCCACCACGACGGCGACGCCGACGGGGATGTTGACGAGGAAGATCCACGGCCAGGTGAACGACGTCGTGAGCCACCCGCCGGCCAGCGGGCCGATCGCCGCCGCGCCGGAGATCACCGCGCCCCAGACGCCGAACGCCGCGGCGCGGTCCTTGCCCCGGAACGTCGCGTTGACCGTCGACAGCGTCGTGGGCAGGATCGCCGCCGCGCCCAGGCCCTGCACCAGGCGGCCGCCGATGAGGGCGCCGCCGTCCGAGGCGGCCGCGGAGAGCAGCGAGCCGACCAGGAACAGGGCCACCCCCACGACGAGCAGCCGGCGCCGCCCGAGCCGGTCGCCGAGCCGGCCCGCGGACAGCAGCAGCCCGGCGAGCACCACGGCGTAGGACGCGCTGACCCACTGGGCGTCGCTGAGCCCGAGGCCCAGGTCGGCCACGATGTCGGGGATCGCGACCGCCACGATCGTGCCGTCGATGACCACCATCGACAGCGCGACGGACAGCACCACCAGGGACCGCCAGCGGTTGTCGTGCACCCTCTCGTCGGGTCGGTCGTCGGGTCGGTCGTCGGTCGCGTCCATGCCCTGCCCCCCTCGGCTGCGATGTGCGCCGCGCTGCACCGCGCACGTCACGACACACTGTCAGGTCACGGCCCGGGGTGCTCCCCGTGGGGCTCCACCTTTCGGATGATTCCGGGCCGGCCGCCGCGCGCTCGCCCCCGTCGGCTGCGACGCTGACCACGAGGGACGCACGCCGGTCACCCCGTCCACCCGTCGTCGAGGAGAGGAGTGCCGATGCTCGCGCTCGCGATCGTCGTCATCACGCTGGCCCTGGTCTTCTCTACACCGTCGGCGTCTGGGCGGAACGCCTGCAGGGCACGCTGAAGCCGTGGCACGCGGTCGCGTTCGGCGTCGGCCTCGTGTGCGACGCCACCGGGACCGCCCTCATGAGCCCCATCGCCGACACCTCCGACGGCCCCGCCAGCGCCTTCGACACGGTCATGATCTGGACGGGCGGGCTGGCGATCGCGCTCATGGCCGTCCACCTCGTGTGGGCCGTCGTCGTGCTGGTCCGCGACCGCGAGGCGGAGAAGGCCAGCTTCCACCGGTTCAGCATCGTCGTGTGGGCGATCTGGCTGGTCCCGTACGTCACCGGCGCGATCGGCGCGATGACCGCGGGCTGACGCCGTGGCCCGCCGACGGTCCGCCGGCGGGCCGTCCGTCACCAGTCCAGCGGGTCCCGGGAGATCGGGCAGGTCATGCAGTGCCCGCCGCCGCGGCCGCGGCCGAGCTCGGCCCCGACGATGGTGATCACCTCGACGCCCGCGCGGCGCAGCGCCGCGTTGGTCAGCGTGTTGCGGTCGTAGGTGAAGACGACGCCCGGCTCCAGGGCGACGGCGTTGTTGCCGGAGTCCCACTGCTGCCGCTCGGAGGCGTACGCATCGCCCGCCGTCTCGACGACGCGCAGCCTCGGCAGCCCCAGCGAGCGGGCGACGACGTCGACGAACGGGGTGTCGCCCTCGTCGGTGACCTCGACGCCCGGCGCCTTGTCCGACGGCCGCAGGGTGAAGGCGTGGATGCCGTCGACGATCGTCGGGTGCACGGTGACGAGGTCGCGGTCGGCGAACGTGAACACGGTGTCCAGGTGCATCGCCGCGCGCAGCCGCGGCATCCCGGCCACGACGACCTGCTGCACGTCGCCGCCGTCGAACAGCGCCTTGGCGAACTGCGTGATGCCCTGCCGCGACGTGCGCTCGCTCATGCCGATCAGCACGGTGCCGTTCCCGACCGGCATGACGTCGCCGCCCTCGATGGTGGCCTGCGCCCAGTCCTGCTCCGGGTCGCCCCACCAGACCTTCGAGCCGGAGTACTCCGGGTGGAAGGAGTAGATCGCCTTCATCAGCAGCGTCTCGTCCTTGCGCGCCGGCCAGTACAGCGGGTTGAGCGTGAGCCCGCCGTAGATCCAGCAGGTGGTGTCGCGCGTGTACAGCGTGTTGGGCAGCGGCGGCAGCAGGTACTCCGGCGTCCCCGTGGACTCGCGGGCGAGGTTCACGTAGTCGCTGCGGAAGTCCGGGGGCAGGTCGTGGGTGGACAGCCCGCCGATGAGGAACCGCGACAGCTCGCGGTCGCTGAGCGAGTCCAGGTACGCGCGCGTGCCCTCGACGAGCCCCAGGCCCACCTGGTTCGGCACCACCTTGCGGTCCAGCAGCCAGTCCCGCGCCTGCGGGATCGCCATCGTCTGCGCCAGCAGGTCGTGCAGCTCCACGACCTCGACGCCCCGGTTGGTCAGCTTGTTGACGAAGTCGAGGTGGTCGCGCTGCGCGGACTCCACCCACATGACGTCGTCGAACAGCAGGTCGTCGGAGTTCGTGGGGGTCAGGCGCTCGTGCGCGAGCCCCGGCGAGCAGACCAGCACCTTGCGCAGCCTGCCGACCTCCGAGTGGACGCCGTGGGCGGGGGCGGACGGTGCGGAGGTCATGGGCAGAACCTTTCGGTCGGACGACGGACGGTGCGTTAGATCGAGATCCAGCCCGCGACGAGCCCGATCACGGCGAGCACGGCGACCGCGACCACCACGACGAACAGCACCAGCTCGGCGGGGCTGAAGACCCGGCGGCCCTGCTCACGACGGGTCATGACGAACAGGATCGTCGCGGGGGCGTAGAAGAGGAACGAGACCAGCACGAGGCTGAGGCCGGCGGCGAAGACCAGGAAGGCCGTGTAGACGGTCGCGAGGACGGTGACCACCAGGTCGCCGCGCAGGGTGGACGGCGGCGCGCCGTCGTAGGTCTCGCGGGTCGCCCGCAGCTTCACCGCGTAGAGCGCGGCGAGCAGGAACGGGATGAGCGTCATGACGGCGGTCATGTCGAGGGCGAAGTCGAACGCGTCCTCGGAGAAGTAGGTGAGGACCAGCACGACCGTGGACAGCGAGGTGCTGAGCAGCAGCGCGTTGACCGGGACGTCGCGATCGGTCTGCCGGGCGAGGAAGCGCGGCATGTCGCGGTCCTTGGCGGCGACGAACAGCACCTCGGCCGCCATGAGCGTCCACGCCAGGTACGCGCCGAGCACGGAGATGATGAGGCCGACGCCCACGAAGACGCTGCCCCACTCCCCGACGGCCGCCTCGAGCACGCCCGCCATCGACGGCTGGCGCAGCTCGGCGATCTCGGCCATCGGCATGATGCCGTACGACACGATCGTCACCGACGCGAAGATGGCGAAGACGCTGAGGAAGCCGAGGATCGTGGCGCGGCCGACGTCCTCGCGGCGCTTCGCGTGCCGGGAGTAGACGCTCGCGCCCTCGACGCCGAGGAACACGAACACCGTCACCAACATGGTGCCGCGCACCTGGTCGAACAGGGAGCCGGCGTAGTCGGCGCCGCCCCAGTTCTCCGCGAACGCGCTGGGGTCGAAGACGAACAGGGCCAGCAGGACGAAGACGATGATGGGGATGACCTTGGCGACGGTGACGATGCGGTTGATCGCCGTCGCCTCCTTGATGCCGCGCCGCACCAGCAGGAAGAACAGCCACAGCCCGACGGCGGACAGGACGAGCGCGAGCACCGTGTCCCCGGCGCCCAGGGCCGGGATCCACTGGCCCAGCGTCGACATGATGAGCACCCAGTAGGTGACGTTGCCGACGCACGCGCTGGCCCAGTAGCCCGCGGCGGCGAAGAAGCCGGTGTACTCGCCGAAGCCGGCCTTCGCGTACGCGTACACGCCGGCGTCGAGGTCGGGCTTGCGCATCGCGAGGCGCTGGAAGACGAACGCGAGCATCAGCATGCCCGCGCCCGCGACGACCCACGCGATGAGGGCGCCCATGACGCCCGTCTCCTGCGCGAAGCGGCGCGGCAGCGAGAACACGCCGGCCCCGACCATCGACCCGACGACCATCGCGGTGAGGGTGAGCAGCGAGACCTTCGTGGTGGCGGAGCTTCCCGTGGTCGCCGTCGTGCCCTCGTGCGCCATCCTTCGTGCCCTCCTCCGAGCGGTGCCGCGACCGATCGTCGCACCGTCGCGGCAGGTCCGCGCGCCGAGCGGCCCCTCAGCCGTGCGCCAGCACCTCGAGCCCGACGACCGCCAGGCCCAGCGCGACCTCGGTGAGCAGCAGCAGCCACTTCTGCCACCACGGCAGGGCGACGACGCGCACGGCGACGTACCCGACGAGCCCGAGGCTGACGATCAGGGCGACGGTCGACGCGGTGAGCGCGCCCGCCACCGTCCACACCCCGCGGCCGGCGAGCCACAGGAAGACGAGCGGCAGCACGACGACGCCTCCGGCGCTCGACACCACCCCGAGCATGTGCCGCCGCTCGGCCGAGGTGGGCAGGGCGCCGTGCACCACGACGTGCGACACGAAGTCGGCGAGGAAGACGGCGAGCAGCGTGCCGCCGACGGTGATGACCAGCGTGCCCGCGGCGCGGCCGGCCGCCAGCCCCTCGACGTGACCGCGCAGGGCGAGCACCACCGCGAGCGCCGCGAAGGTGACGTAGACGCGCTCCTTGAGCCGGTCGGCGCGCTGGTCCGGGGTGAGCTGGTCGCGGCGTCGCCGCCGACGCTCCCGGGCCTCGGACGCACCGCTCATGAGGTGACGGTACGCGCCCCTTCGACGACCCGGCGGCGGGCGCGCGCGGCGGACGCGACGGCGTAGACCCGCTCGCCCCATGACGCGCGGCGGGCGCGGATCCGGAACGTGGTCGCGGCGGCGGCGTCGGACACGACCTCTGCGACGCGCTCGGGGGCGCAGGCGCCGTACTTGGCGCGGTAGGCGTCGTCGAGCAGGCCGTGCAGCTCGGGCTCCACCTCGGCGAGGACGACGGCGCGCTCGACGGTGCCGGACGCAGCCCCGTCCACGCGCACCCGGCCGCGGCCGGCGGCGAGGCCGGCGGGCCAGCGGGCGCCGGGGGCGGACCGGACGAAGAGGTCGCCGCCCACCTGCACCACCCAGGTGGGCAGGGCGGCCGCGCCGTCCACGACGAGCTTGACGGAGCGCGCGGCGGCGAGGGGGACGAGGTCCGGCAGGGGGGTTGCGGACGTGTTCACGGCGGGGCTCCTCTCGGACCGGCGGGCCCGAGCAGCGCGCCGCACGGCGTAACCGTGATCTGGGCCACGTCTATTCCCGCTCGCGGAGCGACGAGCAGGTCAGACGACGCGGACCGGGCACCGTGCGACGGCGGCCCGCGCGAGGCGCGCGTCGGCCGTCACCAGGGTCAGGTCGTGTGACTCGGCCACGGCGACGTACGCCGCGTCGTACGTCGAGAGATTGTCGCGCAGCTGCCAGACCCGCGGCAGGTACGGGCCCGACGGCGCCACGACGACGGTGACGGCGCGCAACCACTCGACGGCCGAGCCGGCGACCTCGGGCGTGATCTTGCCGCCGCGGCGCAGGCCGCGCAGGGTGCCGAGCACCTCGATGTGCCAGTGACCGGGAACCACCCATTCCGGGTCGGCACGCAGCACCCGCGTCGCCTCCGCGACCCGCGGGTCTGCCGCCGGGTCACCGAAGAGCAGCACGGTGGCCGAGGCGTCGGGGACGATCACGCGTCGCGGCGGCCACGGGCCGCGTCCCGCGCGGCGACGACGTCGTCGGCGGTGAAGGTCGACCCCTGTCGGCGCGAGGTGAGGTCGTCGATGAGGGCGCGGTTGCGGTCGAACGCCGCCTCGCGCAGGACGACGTCGCGCAGGTACATGTTCAGCGACTGCCCCCGCTCTCGGGCGCGCTCCGCCAGCACGTCGCGCACGTCGTCGGGGACGTCCCGGATCTGGAGGTAGGCCATGCACTCATTTTACATGCGCAGCGCGTGCACGGCCCACTGCCTTGACCCCCTCGACCAGGAGGAAGACGACGAGGGCGAGGCCGATCGTCTTCGCCCACTGGACCCCGCTGATCGGCGCCGAGTCGAACCACGAGTGCATGAACGGCGCGTAGACGAACACGCACTGCAGGGCGACCAGCGCGGCGGCGGAGATCCACACCACCCGGTTGCCGCGCAGCACGTCGACGGTGAGGCTCGAGCGGTCCAGGAAGCGGCAGTTGAAGAGGTAGGCGAGCTGGCCGAGGGCCAGCATCGTCACCGCCGCCGTCTGGGCCTCCGCGAGCGGCGCGCCCTGCGCGCGCTCGGCGTAGAACACGAACAGCGTGGCCCCGCCGATGAGCAGCGAGACGACCAGGATGCGGCGCACGAACACGGCGTCGAGGATCGACGCCTTCGGGTCGCGCGGCGGCCGGGCCATGACGTCGGGCTCCGCGCGCTCGTACGCGAGGCCGAGCGACAGCGTCACCGCGGTGATCATGTTGATCCACAGCACCTGCACCGGCGCGAGCGGCAGCGTGAGGCCGAACAGCACGGCCACGAGGATCACCAGCGACTGCGCGCCGTTGGTGGGCAGCAGGAAGAGCACGGACTTGCGGATGTTGTCGTAGATCCGCCGCCCCTCCTCCACCGCGCGCTCGATGGTGGCAAAGTTGTCGTCGGCGAGCACCACCTCCGCGGCCTCCTTGGTGGCCTCGGTGCCCTTGATGCCCATCGCGACGCCGACGTCCGCCTGCGTGAGCGCGGGGGCGTCGTTGACGCCGTCGCCCGTCATCGCGACCACCTCGCCGCGGCTCTGGAGCGCCGACACGATGCGGATCTTGTGCTCCGGGCTGGTGCGCGCGTACACGGACACGTCGCGCACGATGGTGCGCAGCTGGTCGGTGCTCATCGCCTCCAGCTCGGCGCCGGTGAGCACGGGGGCCGCCTCGCCGTCGCCGGCGGGCTGGTCGACGATGCCCATCTCGCGGCCGATCGCGACGGCCGTTCCGGCGTGGTCGCCGGTGATCATCGTGACGCGCACGCCCGCGGCGCGGCACTGGGCGATGGCGTCGATCGCCTCCGGGCGCGGAGGGTCGACGATGCCGACCAGCCCGCACAGCTCGAGCCCCGCCTTGACGTCGGACGCCGCCAGCGTGCTAGTGCCCGCGGCCCGCCGGGCCCGCGCGGCGGCGAGGACGCGCAGCCCGCGACCCCCGATCGCGTCGATCTGCGCCTCCCAGAACGCGCGGTCGAGCGGCTGGGCCGACCCGTCCGGCGCCGTCTGCGTGGCGCAGCGGTCGAGCACCCGGTCCGGCGCGCCCTTGACGTGCACCAGCAGCGCGCCGTCCGGCGCCCGGTCGAGCGTGGCCATGTACTTGGTCTCCGACTCGAACGGCACGACGGCCAGCCGCCGCCAGCCCGAGGTGTCGAAGCCCGCCTTCATGCCCAGGCTGCGCAGCGCGCCCTCCGTGGGCTCGCCGACGAGCCGCCAGCCCTCGCCGCCCTCGCCGTCGCCCTCGCCGGGGACGACGCGCGCGTCGTTGCACAGCATCATCGCCGCGACCACGCCGTCGAGGTCCTGGTCCGACGCGAGGTCGGCGTGCCGGGGCTCGTCGTCCGGGCCGTCGACGGAGCCGAGCGTGATCTCGCCCAGCGGCGCGTACCCCGCGCCCGCGACGTCGTACGACCGGCCCGCGGTGCGCACCAGGCGAGCCGTCATCTCGTTCTTGGTGAGCGTGCCCGTCTTGTCGGAGCAGATCGTCGTAACGGAGCCGAGCGTCTCGACGGCGGGCAGCTTGCGGGTGATCGCACGACGGCGCGCCATCTGCTGCACGCCCAGTGCCAGGGTGATCGTCACCAGCGCGGGCAGGCCCTCCGGCACCGCGGCCACGGCGAAGCCGATCGAGGCGGACACCAGCTCCGGCACCGAGAAGTCGTGCACCACCCGCCCGATGACCACCATCACCACGGCCATCGCGAGGATGAGCCCGGCGAGCAGCTTGCCGAACCGGTCGAGCTGCTTGGTCAGCGGCGTCTCCAGGCTCGCGACCTCGGAGATCATCGTCTGGATGCGCCCGATCTCCGTGCGCTCGCCGGTGGCCGTGACCACGCCGACGCCCTGCCCGGCGGCCACGAGGGTGCCGGAGAACAGCATGCTGGTGCGGTCCCCGACCCCGGCGTCCGGGTCGACGGCGTCGACCCGCTTGCTCGCCGCGACGGACTCCCCCGTGAGCGCCGACTCCTCGACGCGCAGGTTCACCGCCTCCAGCAGCCGCACGTCGGCGGGCACCTTGTCGCCCGACCGCACGCGCACCACGTCACCGGGCACGACGTCGTCGGCGTCGACCGTGGCCCACGCGCCGTCGCGCCGCGCCTGGGCGTGCACCGACAGCATCCGGCGGATGCCGTCGAGCGCGCTCTCCGCGCGGCCCTCCTGGACGAAGCCGATCGCCGCATTGACCACCGCGACCAGCAGGATGACGGTGAAGTCCACCCAGTCCCCGAGGATCGCCTTGAGCACCGCGGCGACCAGCAGGATGTAGATGAGCACGTCGTCGAAGTGCACGAGGACCCGCTTCCACAGCGGGTCCTTCTGCGGCGGGGGCAGGCGGTTGGGCCCCACCTGCGCGAGGCGGGCCGCGGCGTCGGCGGCGCTCAGGCCGCCGGCGTCGGCCCGCAGCGCGGCGAGCACCTCCTGCGGGGGCGAGGCCCACGGCGTCGGCTCGGTGGTGACGTCCTTGATGACGTCCTGGGCCTGGTCCATGGGCCCATTCCACCCGCGTCGCCCCGCCCCCGCGCGGCGGAGGTGCAGCGTCACACCCGGCTGCCGTCCCCCAGCCGGTGGTAGCCGCGGTCGTGGAACACCAGGGGGCTGGCGTCCTCGTGCACGTGGCGCTGCACGGCCTGCAGCGTCACGAGCTGGCTGGACCCGACGGCCGTGCGCTGCACCACCAGGGCGCGCACCCACGCGGCGGCCCCGTCGACCACCGGCTCGCCGGTGTCGAGGGCGTGCCAGCCGCCGTCGGCGAACCGGTCGATGCCGCTGGTCGCGAACCGGGCGGACAGGTCGGCCTGGTCGTGCGCGAGGAAGCTCACCGCCACCGTCGCCGCCCGCGACACCGCCGGCCACGAGGAGGACGACGTCGCGAGCGAGAATGCCAGCAGCGGCGGCTCCGCGGACACGGAGATGACCGACGTGGCCGTGAAGCCCACGGGCCGGTCCCCGTCCCGCAGCGCGACGACGGCGACGCCCGCCGGGTGGCCGCGGAAGACGGACCGGAACTCGTCGGCGCTGATCGCGGACCCGTCGGTGCGGGCGCCGCGCGCCACAGCGGTCACCGGGCGACCTCCGCGACGAGCTCGCGGGACCGCTCCCCGAGCCAGGCCGCCACCCACGCGTCGGCGCGGTCGCCGACGTCGGGCAGCTCCGACTCCAGGAGCGCGAGGGACGACGGCGGCACCGTCGCGCCGAGCTCGACGAGCAGGGGACGCAGGTGGTCGTCACCCGCGGCCGCGTGGTCGGGGCTCGCCGACACGACGAGCGGCACGGCCGCCACGCCGTCGAGCCCGCGCGGCCCGTACCGGTCGAGGAAGGCCTTGAGCAGGCCGGTGTACGACGCCTTGTACACGGGCGTCGCGACGACGACGTACCGCGCCGCGGCGACGAGCCGCAGCGCCTCGTCGACGCGGGGCCGGTCGGCGACGAGCAGGTCGGGCGCGAGGTCGGCGAGCTCGACGGTGGTCGGGTCGTCGAGGCCCTGGTGGGCGGCGACGGCCCGTCCGACGCGCTCGGCGGCGGTCCGGGTGCGCGACCCGGGCCGCGGGTTGCCGACGAGGACGACGACGTCGTTCCGGTCGCTGGGGTGCTCGGTCATGACGTTCTCCCTTCGAGAGGGGCGGCGCTCACGCGCTCGCGAGCTCGGGGACGAGGGCGGTGGCGGTGGCGCGCGCGGCCGTGTACCGGTTGGCCGGGACGTCGAGGCCCAGGTGGTCGCGCAGCGTGCTGCCGGAGTACTCGGTGCGGAACAGGCCGCGCCGCTGCAGGATCGGCACGACGTGCTCGGTGAACGCCTCCAGCCCCGACGGCAGCGACGGCGGCATGACGTTGAACCCGTCGGCGGCGCCCTGCGTGAACCACTCGGTGATGGTGTCGGCGACCTGCTCCGGCGTGCCGGCCACGACGCGGTGCCCGCGGGCGCCGGCGAGCCGGTGCAGCAGCTGGCGCAGGGTGGGGTTCTCGCGCTGCACGATCCCGGCGACCACCTGGAACCGCGAGCGCGAGTTGTCCGTGACGTCCCCGGCGTCGGCGAAGATCTCGAGCGGTACGGGCTCGTCGAGCTCCAGGTCGGACAGGTCGACGCCCGCCTGGCCGCCCAGCTGCCGCAGGCCGTACTCGGGCACGGTGAGCTCGTTGAACTCGCGCTCCAGGTTGCGGGCCTCCGCCTCCGTGGAGCCGATGAACGGGCTGATCCCGGGCAGGATCTTCACCTGGCCGGGGTCGCGGCCGTGCCGGGCCGCCCCGTCCTTCACGTCGGCGTAGAACGCCTGCGCGTCCTCGAGCCGCTGGTGCGCGGTGAAGATCGCCTCGGCCCAGCGGGCCGCGAAGTCGCGGCCGGCGTTGGACGCGCCCGCCTGCACCAGCACGGGCCGCCCCTGGGGCGAGCGGGCCAGGTTCAGCGGCCCGGCGACGCGCAGGTGCTCCCCCTCGTACGCGGCGGGGTGGATGCGCGTCGGGTCGGCGTACCGGCCGGCCTCGCGGTCGACGAGGACGGCGTCGGGCTCCCAGGAGTCCCAGAGCCGCGTGATCGCCTGGAGGAACTCCTCGGCGCGGGCGTACCGCACCGCCGGGTCCGGGTGGGCGTCGAGGCCGAAGTTCGCCGACGCCTGCTCCGACGCCGTCGTGACGATGTTCCAGCCCGCGCGGCCGCCGCTCACGTGGTCGAGCGTGCCGAACAGGCGCGCCAGGTTGTACGGCTCGTAGTACGTGGTGGACGCCGTCGCGATCAGGCCGATCCGCTCGGTGTGGGCGGCGATGGTCGCGAGCGCCAGGATCGGCTCGAGGGTGCCGACGGCGTTGTGCTCGACCCCGCCGTGCAGCACCGGGCCGTCCGCGAAGAACACGGCGTCGAGCTTGGCCGCCTCGGCCTGCTGCGCCAGGCGCACGTAGTAGTCCGGGGAGAACAGCTGGTCGGGCTGCGTGGACGGGTGCCGCCAGGCGGCCTCGTGGTGGCCCACGTGGTGCAGGAAGAGGTTCAGGGTGAGGGTGCGTGCGGGCATGGCTCCGCCTTTCGAGGGAGTGCGGGAGGAGAAGAAGTGGGGCGGGGCGCGTCAGGCGGCGCGCCAGCGCATGAGACGGCGCTCGAGCAGCACGAGGCCGGCGTTCACGGCCACCCCGACGAGCGCGATCGTCACGATCCCGGCGTACATCTCGGGGATCTGGAAGTTGAACTGGGTGTAGGTGATGAAGTAGCCGAGCCCGGCCTTAGCCCCCACCATCTCTGCCGCGATGAGCACGAGGACCGACGACGTGGCCGCCATCCGGACGCCCGTGAACACGGTCGGCACCGCGGACGGCAGCACCACCTTGACGAACAGCGCGGGGCTGCCGAGGCCGAGCGACCGGGCCGAGCGGACCAGCAGCGGGTCGACGGTGCGCACCCCGGTGATGGTGCTGAGCAGCAGCGGGAAGAAGCAGGCGTAGACCACGATGGCGACCTTCGACGTCTCCCCGATCCCCAGGACCAGGATGAACACCGGGAGCAGCGCCAGGGCGGCGGTGTTGCGGAACAGCTCGAAGAACGGGCTGAGGTACTGCGCGGCG
The DNA here is from genome assembly GCF_042728595.1 of Isoptericola sp. NPDC060185. Classification (NCBI taxonomy): domain Bacteria; kingdom Bacillati; phylum Actinomycetota; class Actinomycetes; order Micrococcales; family Promicromonosporaceae; genus Isoptericola; species Isoptericola sp. NPDC060185. Next base: position 46,012 of record NZ_JBHWYY010000014.1, read on the forward strand.
CGGGCGTACCAGCCCACGACGAGCCCCAGCGGGATGGCCACGAGCACCGCGATCGCGAACCCGGCGCCGGCCCGCGCGAGGCTGGTGCCCACCTGCGTGCCGATCGTGCCGTCCGCGACCAGCCCGACGAACGTCGCCGCCACGGTGCTGAACGGCGGCAGGAACACCGGGTCGGCGAGGCCGGCCCGCGGCGCGACCTCCCAGATCGCGAGGAACACCAGGAGGGCGACGGAGGAGCGCAGGACGACGGCTGCCGCCCGGCCCGTGCGGGCCGCGGCCCTGGCCCGCTGCTTCGACGCCTCCGCGACGGCGTTCCGGCGGCCGAGCGTCGGCGGGTCGGCGAACGCGGGCTCGTCGGCCACGGCGCGGGCGGGGCGCGTGACGTCGGTGGCGGTCATCGCGCGGCCCCCTCGTCCCGACGGTCCGCGGGCTCGGGGTCGTGGTGCAGCGCGTCCCACACCTGGTGCCGCAGGGCGACGAACGCCGGGTCGGCGCGCAGGTCCCTCCCGGGCTCGCCGCGGCCGGGCAGGTCGACGTCGAGCACCGCGCGCACCCGCCCCGGGCGGGGCGTGAGGACCACGACGCGCTGCCCCAGGTAGACGGCCTCCTCGATCCCGTGGGTGATGAAGACGATCGTCTTGCCCGTGGCCCGCCAGATGCGCAGGAGCTCGTCCTGCAGCGTCTCGCGGGTCTGCGCGTCGAGGGCCGCGAACGGCTCGTCCATGAGGAGCACCTCGGGGTCGAACGCGAGGCTGCGGGCGATCGCCACCCGCTGCTTCATGCCCCCGGACAGCTCGTGCGGGTAGCGGTCGGCGAAGCCGGACAGGCCCACGAGCTCCAGGTGCTCCCGTGCGATCCGGCGCCGCTCCGCCTTCGGCAGCCGCCGCGCCTCCAGCCCCAGCTCCACGTTCGCCTGCGCGGTGCGCCACGGCAGCAGCGCGTACTGCTGGAAGACGATCCCGCGGTCCAGGCCCGGGCCCGTGACGGGCCGCCCGTCCAGCAGGATGCGGCCCGACGTCGGCGCGGACAGCCCGGTCACGAGGTCGAGCAGCGTCGACTTGCCGCAGCCGGACGGCCCCACGAGGGTCACCAGCTCTCCCGCCGCGACGTCGAGGGTGAGGTCCTCCAGCGCCACGAGCGTGCCGCCCGAGCCGCGGACGGCGAACTCCTTGCGGACCCCGTCGAAGCGCAGCCGCGGCGTCGCGTCGTCGGCCGTGCCGCCGTCGCCCACGAGCGCGGGACGTTCGGTGAGCGCGGTCATGACGCCGCCTCCTCGCCGTCGGGCCCGGCGTCCGGCGCGAACTCGCCGTTGGCGTAGGGGTTGAACTCGTTGGTGTAGAGGTCGTCCACCGTGAGCGCGCCGTCGTCGACCTGGCCGTCCTGCTCGAGCCAGTCGACCCAGACGGAGATCTCCTTCTCCTGGATCACGCCGCCGGGGACGGAGATCCCCGCCGACTTCCAGTACGGGACCAGGTCGGTGGTCTCGCCCGTGTGGTGCCGCTTCTCGATGATCGACCGGAACCGGTCGCGCACCTCGTCGACGGGCGTGGTCTGGGCCCAGCGGATCGCGCGCGCCGTGCCCTGCACGAAGTCCTGGACGGCGTCGCGGTTCTTGGCGATGACGTCGTCGCGCAGGATGTAGGTGCCATAGGCGAACCCGCCGTAGAGCTCGGTGTCGTCGACGAGGGTGTCGATGCCGCCGCGGTCGAGCGCCTTGTCCTTGATGACGCCGGAGAGCGCGGCGACGTCGATCTGCCCCTCGCGCAGGGTCTGCTCGAGGTTGACCGGCGGCACGACGACCAGCTCGACCTGCGCGACCTCCTCCGGGGTGAGGCCCTCGCGGGCCAGCCACTCCTTGAGGACCGTCTCGTACTGCGCGCCGAGGGTGTTGAGCCCCACCTTCTTGCCGATGAGGTCGCGGGCCGACGTGATGCCGCTGCCCTCGAGCGTGTAGTAGCCCGCGAACGTCTCGTCGTCCTCCCCGTAGGAGGAGATGACGGACGTGACGGGGGCCCCGGTGGACTGCAGCTTGGCGATCGCGCCGTTGAACGCGCTGCCGAACTCCGTCTCGCCGGTGACGGCGGCCTGGATGGACGCGGGTCCGCCGGTGACGTCGCCGATCCACTCGAGCTCGACGTCCTCGAAGTAGCCGAGGTCCTCCGCCAGCTCGGGGTAGGAGACGGTGCCGGTGCCGCCCTGGTAGCGGAAGACGGTCTTGCCGGAGGCGGACTCCTGCGCGGCGGTGGCGCCGGCGCAGGCGGACAGGGTCAGGCCCAGGAGGGCCGCGGAGAGCGCGGCGACCCCGCGACGGGTGCGGCGGGTGCGGGACTCAGGGTCGGTCGGGTCGGTCGGGTCGGTCGGGCCGGTCGGGCGCGGGTCGGTGCCGCGCAGGTCTGTGGTGCTCACGATGCTCCTCGGTGTGTCGGCTCGGGCGGGTGCGGGCGCCCGGGCGACACGGCTCGCCCGCGGGTCGCGGGGTGAGCCTGAGGAGTGCCGTCGTGGTCATGTCGGGGACAGTAGCGCATTCCCGATCAGATCGGTCGGATTAGTCTCGAATAATGAGACCACGATGTGGACAGGTGGTGGGAAGGGGGCCCGGGCCTCAGCCGACGGCGTCGTACGGCAGGAGCTCGAACACCGGGTGCCGGTCCGCCTCGGCCACGAGGTCCGCCACCGGGGAGTCGAGCGTGGCCGCGAAGTACGGCCGCGTGGGCCGGGACAGCCGCAGGTACTGCCGCAGCACGGGGCCCGCCTCCTCGGCCGACGCCGCCCGCACGACGCACACCTGCCGCGCGAGGCCCCGGCGCAGCAGCACCCGCGGGTCGGCGCGCACGTTGTGCACCCAGGACACGACGCCGTACGGGGCCACGAGCCAGCGTCGTCCGTCGAGGTCGACGAGCGTCGCGGGATGCGTGCGGGGCAGCCCGCTGCGGCGTCCGCGGGTGGTCAGCAGCCACGTCGAGGGCACCAGCCCGAGGCGGACGAACACGCCGGTCACCGCGTCGCCCGCGTCGCGGGCGCGGCTGCGGCGGAACGTGCGGGGCGAGGTCGCGTCGGTCACGACGGGTCCCCTCCGAACTCCTGGGCGCGCAGCCAGGCGAGGTGCGCGTGCACCAGCGGCAGCACCGACGCCCCCTCGCCGCTCGCGGACGCGACCCTCTTCATCGACCCCGCGCGCACGTCGCCGACGGCGAAGACACCGCGCAGCGTGGTCTCCAGGCTCGCGGGCGGGCGGCCGTCGACCCAGTCCTCCTGCGGCACGTCGCGGCCGGTGAGCACGAACCCGTCGTCGTCGCGCGCGAGGCCGTCGGGCAGCCAGCCGCAGTCCGGCTCGGCCCCCAGCAGGCAGAACAGGCCGTCGGCGTGCGTCTTCGACCGCTCGCCGGTGTCGAGGTCCTCGGTGATCAGCCACTGCAGGCGGCCGTCTCCCCCGCCGTCCGCCACGACCGTGCGCGTGCGCACCGTGATGGTGGGCGTCGCGGCGATCTCCCGCACCAGGTAGTCGGACATCGTCTCGGCGATGCTGCCGCGGCGCACGAGGATCGTCACCGACCCCGCGAACTTGGCGAGGTGCACGGCCGCCTGGCCGGCCGAGTTGCCGCCGCCGACCACGCACACGTCCCGGTCCGCCATCTCCCGCGCCATCGAGCTCGCCGCGCCGTAGTAGACGCCCGCGCCGACCAGGTCGTCGAGGCCCGGCACCGCGAGCCGCCGGTACGAGACGCCGGTCGCGAGGACGACGGTGCGCGCGCAGAGCTGCGCGCCGTCCACGTGCACGTGGTGGTGCTCGGGCTCGCCGGCAGGACCGGGTTCGATCCGCGCCGCGGCGCGACCGGTGTAGAAGCGGGCGCCGAACCGGCCCGCCTGGATCCGTGAGCGCTGCGCCAGCCGCATCCCGGAGATGCCGCGCGGGAAGCCGAGGTAGTTGCGGATCATCGAGCTCGACCCGGCCTGGCCGCCGATCGCGTCCCGCTCCAGCACCACCGTGGCCAGCCCCTCGGACGCCGCGTACACCGCGGCGGCCAGGCCCGCGGGGCCCGCACCCACCACGGCGACGTCGGCGATCTCGCCGGGCGGGATCGAGTCGTAGCCGCCGTACATCGCCTCCGCGACGGCGGACGGCGTCGCGCCCGCCAGCACCCGCCCGGCGAACGTGCGCACGACGGGCAGCGCGGCGTCCGGGTCGGCGGCCGCGAGGATGGCGCGCGCGTCCGGGTCGTCGGGCGCGAGCACCCGGTTCGGGACGCCGAGCCGCTCGAGCAGGTCGCGCACCGCCGTGGCGTCGCGGTCGCCCCGCTCCGCGACGATCTCGGTGGACGTCACGGTGGGCCGCGCCACCGACCAGCCCCACTCGGACAGCAGCTCCGTCAGGGCCGTGTGGAACTCCTCGTCGCGCGCACCCCGCGGGATGCCGACGAACGTGTCCATGTCCCGGCGCAGCAGCGCCGCCCGCATCTCGTCGAGGGCGTCCGCGTACTCGTCGCCCGAGATCAGTGCCACCCGCCGCGCCGTGGACAGCACCGCGGGCACCTGGTGCAGCAGCTCGACGCCGGTCCCGTCCGGCAGGCGGCGCTCCGCCGCGATCATCGCCACCGGCGTGGACCGCGCGACCAGCACGCGCAGCCGCTCGAGGGCTGCGTCCGCGGTCCGCACCAGCTCGATGCGGTAGTCGCGGTCGTAGCGGGCGCGGAACTCCTCCTCGACCTGCGGCGCGTGCGCGTCGGCGACGAGCAGGACGACGGGACGGTCCGCGGGGGCGTCGGGCATGCGGCCAGGGTAGGGGCGCCCGCGCGGCCCGGCGCGGGGGCGCCCGACTGCAGGCCCGGGACATCTTGATCCGATCCTGAGGCGAAGTGCAGGGCAGCCCGAGGCGCGGCCCGCAGGATCGGGTCGTCCGACCTGCCGTCCCCGGAGCCCCCATGCCCGCCGGAGCCCCCGTGCCCACACCGCCCACCCCGCCCGCCGAGCCCCCTCATCTCGACCCCGAGAGCGCCTGGGAGCAGCTCGCCGCGGACCTGCACGGCGACCGCGCGGCGCTGGTGGGGTTCGCGACGTCGTGGATCCGCCTGGTGCCGCGCCGCACCGAGGGCCTGGTGCACGCCCTGCGCGACGGGAACGCCGACGACGCCCGCGGGCTGCTGCTCACGCTGCGCAGCACCGCGACGATGCTCGGCGTGGGCGACCTGGTCGACGCGGCCACGCTGGCCTTGGAGGCGCTCGACTCGGGCGGCACGGACGCCGCCTGGGACCACCTGGAGTCCGTCGCCGACGCGGCCGACACCGGCGCCGTCCTGGTCGCCGGGATGATCGCTCAGGAAGGGTGGTCGAACCGGTAGCCGACGCCGCGCACCGTGCGGATCCAGCGTGGCTCCACCGGGTCGTCGCCGAGCTTGCGGCGCAGGTTCGCCATGTGCACCTCGACGCTGCGCCGGTCCGGGTCCGCCACCCGGGTCCCGGTGTCGTAGTCGTCGCCCCACAGCACCCGCACCAGCGCATCCTTGGACAGCACGCGGCCCGGCACACGGCCCAGCGCGGCCAGGAGGTCGAACTCGCTGCGCGTGAGGTGCACGGCCTGCCCCTCGACCGCCACCGTGCGCCCCGCGACGTCGACGACGAGGCCGGCCGAGACGATGTGGTCCCCCGTGGGCCTCGGGTCGGGGCGGCGCGGCCGGCGCAGCATCGCCTCGATGCGCGCGCGCAGCTCCCGGGGCCGGAACGGCTTGGTCTGGTAGTCGTCGGCTCCCGAGTCGAGGCCCATCAGCGCGTCGATCTCGTCGGTGCGGGCCGTGAGCATCACGACGTACGTGTCCGACACGGCGCGGATCCGGCGGCACACCTCGAAGCCGTCGATGTCCGGCAGGCCGACGTCGAGCGTCGTCACCAGGGGGTCGGTGCGGCGCACCAGCTCGACGCCCTCGAGCCCCGACCCGGCGGCCGCCGTCACGAAGCCGGCCTGGGTGAGCACGACCTCGAGCAGGTCGCGGACGTCCGGGTCGTCCTCCACGATCACCGCGGTGCGTTCGGGGACGCCCCCGGCGCCTGCTCCGTGCGCGGCTCCAGCGGACATGAGCGCCACGCTATCGGCGCGCCGCACCCCGCGCACCGGGGGCCCGCCGTGCGGTCCCTTGCCGCGGGCGCCTGCCCGGCGCACGCTGGTCCGTGGCCCGGGGAGCCCGGGATCGTCGGACGAGGGCGAGGACCGCGACATGACCAGCACCTGCGAGCACCTGGAACAGATCGTCCCCGTGCCCCCCGAGACCGCCGGCGAGTGCCCCGAGTGCGTGGCCGCCGGCGGCACCTGGGTGCACCTGCGCGCCTGCCTGCAGTGCGGGCACGTGGGGTGCTGCGACTCGTCGCCCGCGAAGCACGCGACGGCCCACTTCCACGCGACCGAGCACCCCGTGATGCGGTCCGTCGAGCCCGGCGAGCACTGGGGCTACTGCTTCGTGGAGGAGCTGCTCATCCCCGGTCGGGAGATGCCGGCGAGCTAGGCGCCCGCCGCCGAGTCGTCGGCGCTGTCGTCGGCGCTGTCGCTGGTGGGGTCGCCCGTGCTGTCGCCCGTGAGCATGTCCGAGATCGCCTTCGACTCGGTCGTGAGGGTGTCCGCGTCGAGGAGGTCGGGGGCTTCGTCGGACAGCGTCGAGACCAGCGAGTCCAGGTAGTCCTGCGCGTCGCCGCTCTCGTAGACCGACGCCGTGAGGTCCTCGACGGCGGAGTCGTACGCCGCCTTGAAGTCGTCGTTCTCCAGGAACCGCGTCACCAGCGGGTTGTCCTTTCCGCCGAAGCCGCCGCCCCCGCCGGGACCGCCCTGCGCACCGTCAGGGGGCGTCGCGCCGTCGGGGAGGTCTGCGCCGTCCGGCGGCTGGAAACCGTCCGGCAGGTCCGCGCCGTCCGGTGGCTGCATCCCGTCCGGGGCGCCCGACGGGCGCGCGCTGCCCTGACCGCCACCGCCCTGCCCTCCCATGCCGCCGCCGAGGCCGCCGTACGACAGGTTCTGGTCCCACGCGACGACCTCGAAGAGGCCGGAGTCCGGGTCGTAGTGCAGGTAGGCGTTGTTGCCGGGGCCGTCGATGTCGTCGGAGTTCGCCACCAGGTCCTGCACCGCGAGGTAGCGGGCGAAGGAGTCGACGTCGAGGTGGTCGCCCAGCTGCGCCGCGAAGTCCGCGTCCGACGAGTCGTTGACGAACTCGAGGAACGACGCCAGCGGCTGGTACGCGGCGTCGTCGTCCGTCGAGCCCTCGCTGTCGTACTTGGCCTCGAACGCGTCGGCGTAGTCCGCGAGCGTGTCGCGCACCGACCAGTCGCCGTCCGCGTCCGCCTTGTACGTGATGCCGCCGTCCGGGTACGTCTCCTCGTTCCACAGGTCGTCGTCCGGCAGGTCGATGACCAGGCGCAGCTCCTCGTCGCCGCCGTTCACGCTGAACCGCGTGTACGTCGCCTGCTCCGCCGGCACGTCCGCCAGCTCCAGCACCTTCAGCGCCACCGCCTCGTTGAGCGACGACTCCGTGTTGTTGCCGCGCACCACGAAGTCCGCGCGGCCGTCGTGCTCCTGGCCGTCCACGTACTTGTCCAGGCGGATCAGCCACGGCAGGCCCGCCGGGTCGTCCGCCGACGCCGCGCCGTCGCCCTCGCCGAAGCCGCCCGGCATCTGCCCGCCGCCCTGCGGGTCGTCGGTGGTGGTCTTGTCGTCGGCGGTGTCGTCCGCCGTGCCGTTCGTCGCGGCGTCCGCCTTGCCCCCGCCCTGGCCGCCGCTCTGACCGGAGAGGCCGCGGAGGCTGGAGTTGCCCTTGAGGCGCAGCCCGACGTCGTCGTACTCCTCGCCGTCGATGGTGACGGTGGCCTTGATCCAGTCCTTGTCGCCGGAGTCGGCGAAGGTGTCGAGCATCTCCTGGTAGTCGTCCTCGTCGTAGTCGACGGCGACGGTGTGCACGGAGCTCGTGTCGAAGAAGTCGCCCGCGTCGTCGGCCTCGGCGGTCGCGTCGCACGCGGCGAGGGTGCCGGCGAGCGCCACGACGCCGGCTCCGGCGGCGAGCGGGCGGGAGAGGAGGGGGAACCGGCCGCGGGCGCGGCCGTCCGGGGAGGTGAGGTGTCGACGCATCATGCCGCTCACGCCATCATCCCGGGCTGAGAGGGTCCTCGGCGGCCGGTGGGAGCTCCATGACGTAGCGGGCGGTCAGGGCCGCGGCACCCAGTCGCCGGCCACGTGGTGCGTGCCCGGACCGACGGTGCGGGCGGGCTCGTCGAGGGGCAGGTCGAGATGCGCGGTGGCCCCGGGCGGCACGTCGAGGTCCAGCGCGAACCGGCCGCCGTCGAGCCGCCACGCGACCCGGACCGGTCCGTACGGGCTGTCGAGCCGGGCCGACGCGCTGGTGAGGTGGCCGGTCACCAGCGGCCGCACGCGGATCTCGCGGTAGCCGGGCGCCGCGGGGGCGAGGCCGGCGACGCTGCGGTGCAGCCAGTCCGCCACCGCCCCGTACGCGTAGTGGTTGAACGACGTCATGGTGCTGGGGTTGATGGTGCCGTCGGGGAGCATCGAGTCCCACCGCTCCCAGATCGTGGTGGCGCCCATGGTGACGGGGTACAGCCACGACGGCACGGTGCGCGTGAGGAGCATCTCGTGGGCGAGGTCGGGGTGGCCGGCCAGGCAGAGGGCGTCGAGCACCACGGGGGTGCCGAGGAACCCGGTGCTCACGTGGAACCCGGCCTCCCGGACCAGGGTCGCGAGGCGGTCGCCGGCGCGGCGCCGCTGGGCGTCGGTGTCGAGCAGATCCCAGGCGAGCGCGAGGGCGTACACGGTCTGGCAGTCGCTGCGGACGGTCCCGTCGGCGTCCACGTACGCCGCGCGGAAGGCCCGCCCGACCTCGTCGGCCAGCCGGGCGTAGGTCCCGGCGTCGTCGGCGCGGCCGAGGACGTCGGCCGTGCGGGCGAGGATCCGGGCGCTGCGGGCGAGGTACGCGGTGGCGACGACGGCGGGGTCGGCCTTGGCCGCGGACGAGTCGTCCGGCGGGGCGTCCGGGTCCAGCCAGTCGCCGAACTGGAACCCCGTGTCCCACAGCAGCGACTCCCCCGCGAGCGCGTGCTCCCGGTCGACCCACGCCTTCATGGAGCCGTACTGACGCTCCAGCACGCCCACGTCGCCGTACCGCTCGTACAGCGTCCACGGCACGTGCAAGGCGGCGTCGGCCCAGCCGGCGGCCGGGGTCTGCACGCCGCCGTCCGGGCCGGGGCCGCGCAGCTCGCCCACGACGTCCGGCACGACGTAGGGCACGCCGCCGTCGGGGTGCTGCTCCGCCGCCAGGTCCTGCAGCCAGGAACCGAGGAAGCCGCCCACGTCGAACAGGAACGACGCCGTGGGGGCGAAGACCTGGATGTCGCCGGTCCAGCCGAGCCGCTCGTCGCGCTGCGGGCAGTCCGTCGGCACGTCGAGGAAGTTGCCGCGCATCCCCCGGACGACGTTCTCGTGCAGCCGGTTCACGTCCGGCTCGGAGCACTCGAACCAGCCGGTGCGGCGCAGGTCGGAGCTCACGACCACCGCCTGCGCGTCCTGCGCCTCCACCGCGGCCCCGGTGACCTCCGCGTACCGGAAGCCGTGGAACGTGTATCGCGGCTCGAGCACCTGCTCGCCCCCGGCGAGGACGTACGTGTCCGTGGCCGTCGCCGCCCGCAGCGGGCGCACGCCCAGCTCGCCGCCGTCCAGCACCTCGGCGTGCCGCACCGTGACGACGTCGCCGCGCTCCCCGTCCACGCGCAGCCGCACCCACCCGACCACGTTCTGGCCGAAGTCGAGGAGCCGGGCGCCGCTCGGCGAGGTGAGCACCGCGGCGGCCGGGACGGTCGCGACCTCGCGCACCGGCGGCCCGGTGGGCGCGACCAGCCGGCCGGGGTCGGTGGCGAGCACGTCCACCGGGCCGTCGGCGGGGGCGTCGGGCACCAGGGGCAGGCGCAGGTCGGTGGCCTGCCCGGCGTACAGGTCGTCGGCGAGGACGCCGGTGGTCCCGGCGCGCCACGTGTCGTCGGTGACGACGGTCGCGCGGCGGCCGTCGGCGTAGGTGACCTCGAGCTGGGCGAGGAGCGCGAGCCGGTCGCCGTACGAGTCGCGCTGGAGCGTCCACGTGAGCTGGCCGCGGTACCAGCCGTTGCCCAGCCCCACCGCGAGCCGGGCGGCGCGGCGGCCCCGCAGGTGCTCGGTGACGTCGAAGGTCTGGTAGCGCAGCCGCGCGTCGTAGGCCGTCCACCCCGGGGCGAGCAGGTGGTCGCCGACGCGACGGCCGCCGATCCACGCGTCGTACACGCCGTGCGCGGTGACGTACAGGCGCGCGTCGACGACGTCGCCGTCGAGCTCGACGTCGCGGGCCAGCACCACCGCCCCGCCGTCCAGCCCGCCGACGTCGCGCGGGCTGACGAGGCGGGCCGCGACGTCCTCGGGCGCGAGCAGGCCCGCCTCGATCTCCAGCGGGTCGCTCCACGGGGTCCGGGCGCCGCCGGCCTCGACGCGGACCTCGACCGTGACGCGCTCCCGCGAGCGCAGCGGCCGGAACGGCCACGGGACGAGCACCTGCCCGGGCCCGGCCAGGCGGACCGTCTCGGTGCCGCCGTCGGACGTCCGGAGCCGCAGCTCGACGGCGGTCTGCTCCCCCGCCCCGCCGGACCACGCCCACGACAGCCGCGGGGCGGCGGTGCCGATCCCCGGCTCCGGTGCGCCGTACTCGGTCACGAACCGTTCGATGCGCATCGTCGCGCCTTTCTCGCGGGGCCTCGTGCCCCACAATGGTCCAGGATCAGGGATCATATTGATTCGGCTGTTCATGCCGCGCGACGACGGGAGCTGGCTTGACCGAGGCGCTGTACGCCCAGGTGCACGACGCGCTGCGCGCCCGCATCCTCGGCGGCGAGCTCAGCGTGGGCGACCGCCTCCCGACGCAGGCCGAGCTCGTCGAGGAGTTCTCGGTCAGCGCGATCACCATCAAGCGGGCGCTCGACATCCTGCGGGACGAGGGCTTCGTGACCCGGCGGCCGCGCATCGGCACGATCGTCGTCTCCACGACACCGGCGGACGGCACGCCCGAGGCCGCCGCCGACCACCTGCCGCTGGTCGGCTACATCGTGCCGGGGTTCGACGACGCCTTCGGCTCGCACCTGCTCGGCGGGCTCCTCGACGCGTCCAGCGAGCGCGCGCACGTCGTGGTGGCGATGTCGCGGGGAGACTCGGACCTGGAGGAGCGCCTCATCCAGGAGCAGCTGGACCGCGGCATCGACGGGCTCGTCCTGCTGCCGACGTCGTCCCAGGCCATCCCGCAGAGCGTGGCGACGCTCGTCGGCCGCGGCTTCCCCATCGTCATCGTCGACCGCACCCTCACCGGGGTGCCGGTGAGCACCGTGACCTCGGACAACGTCGCCGGGGGCCGGCTGGCGGCCGAGTACCTGTTCGGGCTCGGCCACACGCGGATCGCCCTCGTCCAGTCCCCCAACGCGGTGTCGACCCTCGACGAGCGGCGGCGCGGGGTGGTGGCCGCGCACGCCGCGCACCAGGTCCGCCTGGAGGAGTCCCAGGTGTACTCCGGCGTCCGGTCGGTGGTGCCGGGCTCGTCGGTCACGCCCGAGGACGACGTCGACGGCCTCGCCGCGTTCCTGGCGGCGAGCCCCGACCTCACCGGGTGCGTCGTGACCGAGTACCACTCGGCGCGCCTGGTCCTGCAGGCCGCCCAGCGCCTCGGCCGGACGGTGCCGGACGACCTGTCCGTGATCTGCTTCGACGCCCCGCCGGAGTACGTGGACGCCGCGATCCCGTTCACGCACGTGGAGCAGGACCAGGCCGCCATCGGCGCGCGCGCGTTCGAGCTGGTCGAGCGGCAGCTCGCCGAGCGGGGGGACGTCTCGCAGGACACGGTGCCCGTGCGGATCATGCCGGGCGGGTCCACCGCCGACGCCCCCCGCCCGGCGGGCTCGTAGCCGGTCAGGCACGCCGGGCGCGCATCTCCAGCGCCATGACGGCGCTCAGCAGGGTGGAGTAGCCGACCTGGGACGGCGCCGGGCGCGCCCAGTCGTCGCCGGGTCGGAGCACGACGCCCGCCTCGTGCAGGGCCTCGACCGCCGCCGTCGGCGCCCCGTCGGCGGCCGCGACGGCGTCCACGGGCACCGTGCCGTGCGCCCACAGCGCGTCGACGCTCGACGCGATCAGGTCGTCGACCGCGGGGACGTCACGCTCCTCGAGCAGCACCACCGCGTAGCGGTACCAGATCCCCTTGAACAGGCCGACGTCGCCGCCCGCCGTGTCGGGCACGTCGTCGTCGACCAGCTCCCCCTCCCGGCGGAACACCCCGCCGGTGGCGAGCTCGCGCACCGACGTGAGCGCCGTCCGCTCCGCCCTGTCGAGCCACGCTGCGTCCCCCGTGGACTTGTACAGCTCGGTGCAGGCGCCGATGTACAAGCCCTGGTTGTAGGTGAAGCGCCAGTGCGTGTCGACGTCCGTGCCGCCCTCGCGCCCGAGCCCGTCCTCGACGAAGCCGTCCGGCCCCACCAGGTGCTCCTCGAGCCACGCGACCGTCGCCAGGGCGCGGTCCAGGTAGCGTCCGTCGCCCGTGCGCCGCGCCAGCCGCGCGCCGAGGATCGCCAGCGGGCCGTTGGCGGGGGTGTTCTTGTAGTCCGGCTGCTGCTTGCGCCACGACAGCGACGGGCCGTGGGTGTCGTTCCACCCGAGCGCCACGACGTGCTCCCACAGGGCCAGCACGTCCGCCTCGACGGCGGCACGCTCGGCGTCGTCGGGCGTCGCCTCGGCCAGCCGGAGCAGGGCCAGGGCGTACCAGAGCATGTCGTCGAAGTAGTCGTTGAACAGGCTGCCGCCGTTGCGCTCGCGGATGTTCGCTGCCGTCGCCCGCGCGGCGTCCAGCCAGGCGTCGTCGCCCGTGCGGGCGTACGCGTCGAGCCGGCAGTCGATCACGTGCGCGAGCCACCAGTAGTTGAACGTGTCGTCGGCGGGCTCGGGGTGCGCGTTGTGCAGCAGCTGCGGCGGCGCCGCCCCGTAGAGCAGGTCCACGCTGTGCTGGGCGACGTCGGCGCGCCGCGCCCACGTCTGCACCGCCGTGTCGCCGGTGGTGGTCGTCGTCATCGGTTGGCCTCCAGGATGCGGTCGCCCTGCGCGGCGGCGTCGGCGAGGGCGGCGGCGCCGCCCAGGTCGCCGGACATCACCTGCTGCAGGGCGGGGATGAGGGCGAGCGTCTCGACGTCCGAGTAGCCGGGGACGGGCGGACGGACCTTCGCCACCTCGATGGTCTCGACCATCGGGCGGAACCGGTCGTCCACCGCGTCCACCGCGCGCCTCGACGCTTCGACGTTCGCCGGGATGTTCTTGCTGATCTTCGAGAAAGCCAGGCTGTTCTCCTGGTCCGCGGCCCACCACTTCATGAGCTCCCACGCGCCCTCGGGGCAGGGCGCGTCGGTGGGCACCACGAGCCCGAAGCCGCCCATGGACGCGCCGGTGTCGCCCCGCGGGCCGACGACGGCGGGCACGACGCCGTACTCGAGCCCCTCGACGGCGTCCCACGTCGGGAAGTTCCACGGGCCGTCGTACTTCATGGACACGACGCCCTGCGCGAAGGCGTCGATGCCGTCGGAGAAGCCGAGCTCGTAGACGCGGCGCTCGTGCAGCAGGTCGTCCCAGAAGTCCAGGACCTCGAGCCCCTCCGGGGAGTCGAACGCCGTGTAGCGCTCGGTCGGGTCAAGCAGCCGCCCGCCGGCCTGGCCCAGCCACATGGAGAACAGGCCCACGTCCTGGATCTCGAACCCGGCGCGCTTCAGCTTCCCGCCCTCGCGGACCGTGAGGGCCTCCGCGGCGTCGGCCAGCTCGGCCCACGTCGTCGGCGGCTCGATGCCGGCCTCGTCCAGGTGCGTCTTGTTGTAGAAGATCGCGCGGGTGTCGACGATCAGCGGCAGGCCGAACGCCTTGTCCCCCACGCTCATCTCGCGCACGGCCTCGGCGTAGAAGTCGCCGAGGTCGACGCCGTCGCGCGCGGCCCACGCGTCGATCTGCTGCAGGGCGCCGCGGCGCCCGTACTTGGCGGTCTGCCACCGGTCCCACAGCACGAGGTCGGGCACGTTCCCCGACGCGATGCCGGTGAGCATCTTCTCCTCGAGCGCACCCTGCGGCACGTAGTGGAAGACGTAGTCCCCCTGGGCCGCGTTGAACGCGTCGAGCTGGGTCTGGATCTGCGTGGCCTGGTCCCCGGACCAGCTGCCCCACATGGTGAGGCGGCGGGCGCCGTCGGCCGTGTACCGCGGCCGGTTCGGGGCGGCGCACGAGGACAGGGCGACGGTGCCGGCGCCCAGGCCGAGCGCCCGCAGCACGGCGCGGCGGCTAACGAGCGTTGACATGGGAGACCCCCTCGATGATGTAGCGCTGGGCGAAGACGAACAGGAGCAGCACGGGCAGGCTGGTGAGCACGGTGCCGGCCATGAGCGGGCCGTAGTCGGTGGCGTAGTCGGTGACGAACGACGCCAGCCCCACCTGGACCGTCCACATCTCCTGGACGTTGAGCACGATGAGCGGCCACATGAAGGCGTTCCACCCGGCCTGGAAGGTGAGGATCGCGAGGACGGCGGCGCCCGCCTTCGCCAGCGGGAGGTACACCTGGGCGAAGATCCGGAACTCCGACGCGCCGTCGATCCGCGCGGCCTCGCCCAGCTCGTCGGGGATCGACGAGAAGAACTGCCGCATGAAGAACACCGCGAACGCCCCCGCCGCGCCGGGCAGGATGATCGCCCAGTACGTGTTGAGGAGGCCGACGCCGCCCTGGCCGAGGGCGTTGTTGCCGCCGGCGAAGGGGATGGCGCGCAGCACCAGGAACGACGGCACCATCGTCACGATGCCGGGCACCATGAGGGACCCGAGCAGCGTGACGAACAGCGCCCGGCGGCCGCGGAACTTCAGCTTGGCGAAGGCGTAGCCGGCGAGGGCGCCGAAGAACAGGTTCAGCACCACGCCGCCGACGGCGAGGATCATCGAGTTGAGGAAGTACCGCCCGAACGGCACCTCCGTGACCACGCGCTCGTAGTTCTCGAGGGTCACGGTCCGGGGGATCAGGTCCAGCGCGCCCGACAGGATGTCGCCGGCCGGCTTGAGCGACGTGACCAGGGTCCAGAACAGCGGGAAGACGGTCAGGATCGCCACCACGACGACGGCGATCCACCAGGCGACGGCGCCCACGCGCTGCGCGGGGGTCCGGCGCGTGGTGTGCGTCGCGACGGGCAGGGTCGGTGCGGTCTGCGCGCTCACGTGTTGTCCTTCCCCGTGACGCGGGCGTTGATCACCGCGAAGACGGCGATGATGAGGAACAGCACGAAGGAGATCGCGGACGCGTACCCCATCTCGAGGTTCCCGAAGCCCTGCGTGTAGATGTAGTAGACGAGCGTGATCGTCGAGTTGCCCGGCCCGCCCTTGGTGAGCACGTAGGCCTGGTCGAACACCTGGAACGCGCCGATGACCAGCAGCGTCGAGACCAGGAACGTGGTGCGCGACAGGCTCGGCACGACGATGTACCGCAGCTGCTGCCACCAGCCGGCGCCGTCGATGCGGGCCGCCTCGTAGAGCTGCGGCGGGATGCCCTGCAGCCCGCCCAGGTAGATCATCATGTTGGTGCCGAACCCGGCCCAGACGCTCATGATGACGATGGCCGGCATCGCCCAGCTCGAGTCGTACAGCCAGGCCGGACCGTCGATGCCGAACCAGCCGAGCGCGACGTTGACCATGCCGAACTGCGGATTGAGCAGCCACAGCCAGATCGTCGCGGTCGCGACCGTCGACGACACCACCGGGACGTAGAAGAACGTGCGGAACAGGGACGCGACCCGCACGTTCCGGTTGAGCAGCAGCGCGGTCGCGAGCGCGACGACGATGCCGAGGGGCACGAACAGCACCGTGTAGTAGGCGGTGTTGCGCAGCGCGATCGCGAAGTACGGGTCGAGGAACAGCCGCCGGTAGTTGTCGAGCCCGAGCCACTGCGAGTCGCCGATGACCGAGTAGCTCGTGAAGCTCATGACGAGCGCCATGCCCGCCGGGACGAGCACGAAGACGGCGAACAGGAGCATGGGCAGGGCGACGAACAGCCACCCCCACCGCTCCTGGATCCGCCACTGCCGCGAGGGTCCTCGGGATGCCCGGGGCGGGGGCGCGGACGCCTCCTCGTTGCCCGGCGGCGCCGTTGCCGCCGTCGTCACCGTCATGGTTCAGATCGCCTCCTTCGCCGATCCGCACGTCCGCCTATGCGGCGTGCCTGGACAATTCCGCCCCGGGAGCCCCGGGGACGTGGTACCCGACGACGTCGAGCACGAGCTCGCAGAACATCGAGTCCGCCCAGCTGAACCACTCCCGCGTGAACTGCTCGGGGTGGTCCACGTGGTACGACTCGCACATCCGCCCGCGCTCCGCGTTCACGGCGAGCAGGTCCGCGACGACCGCCCGCTTCTCCGCGGGGTCGGTCGACGTGAGCCCGCGGACGGCGGCCGCGAGGGGCCACACGTAGCGGTCGGGGGTGTGCGGGCTGGCCAGGCCGTCGCCGGTCGCGCCGCGGGTGTAGGTCGGGTTGTCGTCGCTGAGGACGAAGGCCCGCGTCGCGACGTACAGCGGGTCGTCGAGGGCGACGCCGCCGGTGAGCGGCAGCGAGAGCAGGCTCGGCATGTTCGCGTCGTCCATCAGCAGGTGCTGCCCCAGGCCGTCCACCTCGTAGGCGAGCACGGGCCCGTGCACCGGGTGGTCCACGACGCCGTGCCGCCGGGTGGCGTCGTCGAGCTCGGCCGCGAGCGCGTCGGCGTCGGCCGCGAGGCCTGCGTCCGCGAGGGGTCCGCGGGCGAGCTCGGCGAGGTCGCGCAGCGACGCGGCCGCGAACAGGTTCCCGGGCACGTTGTAGTGGTGGACGCACGCGTCGTCGCTGGGCCGGAACGCGCTCCACGTCATCCCGGTGACGCCGACCGGCGACCCGTGGCCGTCGTGGGTGAGCGTGTCGGTGGGGGCGCCGTCGAACCGCTGGAACCGGTATGTCGAGCGGGCGTCGTGGTCCTGCTCGGTCCGCAGGGTCGCGATCACCAGCACCGCGGCGTCGCGGAACGCGCCGTCGAGGTGGTCGGTGCGGCCGGTGGCCCGCCACAGCTGGTGCGCGAGCTGGAGCGGGAAGGCCAGCGAGTCGACCTCGTACTTGCGCTCCCAGACCTCCGGGCCCATGTCGGTGTCGTCGGCCTGGTGGCCGGCGCCGTCGGGGCCGCGGTTGAACGCGTTGGCGTACGGGTCCTGGAGGATCTGCTGGCTCTGCCGGCGGACCAGGGCGGCGACGAGTTCGCCGAGCCGGGGGTCCACGCCGAGCAGCGCGAGGTAGGGGCGCATCTGGGCCGCCGAGTCCCGGAGCCACATCGCGGGGATGTCCCCGGTGAGGACGAACCCGGTGCCGTCCCGCTCGAGCAGCACCGCGTCGTCGAGCGTCCGTCGCATCGCGTCGGCGAAGACGACGCTCGTGCGGTCGTCGAACGCCGCGGCGACGCGGGCCGTCACCTCCTCGAGGACGTCGTCGTCCAGCATCGGTGAGCCTGCGAGGTCCATGCACTCCCACTTCCTCGTTTAGGTATATCTAATAGGTGAAACATATCAGCGCCGTCGCCGGGTGACCAGACCCGGACACGACGAAGGGCCCGCGACACTCGCGTGTCGCGGGCCCTGTCGGGTGGTGCGGTCGGTCGCGCGGCCGGCCGAGCGCCTCAGCGCGCGCCGTAGCGGCGGCGGAACTTCTCCACGCGGCCGGCGGTGTCGACCACGCGCGCGGCGCCCGTCCAGAACGGGTGGCTTGCGCTCGAGATCTCGACGTCGACGACGGGGTAGGTGCCGCCGTCCTCCCACTCGATCGTGCGGGCGGGACGCCCGGGGCCGGAGGCGGCGTCACCGGCGAGCGTCGAGCGCGTGAGGAACGCGGTGCCGGCGCTGGTGTCGCGGAAGACGACGGGTCCGTAGGCGGGGTGGATGGTGCTCTTCATCAGCGTGCCTCCCTGAAGTCGACGTGGCGGCGGACCACGGGGTCGTACTTGCGCAGCACGACGCGGTCGGGGTCGTTGCGCCGGTTCTTGCGGGTCACGTACGCGAAGCCCGTCCCCGCCGTCGAGCGGAGGGTGATGATCGGGCGCAGGTCCGTGCGGGATGCCATCCGGGCTGCTCCTCGTGCTGGTCGGGATGAGAACGATTCTCAACTGCCGTCGTCCACAACCCGCGGGGCGGTCCGAACATTCCCGGTTCCGCTCCCTGCACCACTCGTCCCCACCCCGGGAACACCCACGCCCGACGCGGATGTTCCCCCAGCGGCCGGCGGGCCCGGAGCGACGTACGCTCCTCGCGGACCCGCACCCAGCACGGACGGGAGACACCCATGGCGGTACGCGCGCTGGCCGAGCGGCTGCGCACCGAGTCGGGCGCGGCGCTGCTGCTGGTGGGCGTGACCCTGCTGGCGCTGGCCTGGGCGAACTCGCCCCTGTCCGGCGCGTACGAGGCGCTGTGGGCGCTGCCGATCAACGTCGACGTCGGCGACCTGCGCTTCGACCTCGACCTGCACCACTGGGTCAACGACGGCCTCATGGTGCTGTTCTTCTTCGTCGTCGGGCTCGAGGTGCGCCAGGAGCTCGCCGTCGGGGCGCTGCGCCAGCGCAGCCAGCGCCTCGTCCCCCTCGTGGCGGGGACGCTCGGCGTGATCGTGCCCGCCCTGATCTTCCTCGCCGTCGCCGGCGGGGCCGACCCGCACGGCTGGGGCGTCGTCGTCGGCACCGACACGGCGTTCCTGCTGGGGGCGCTCGCGCTCGTCGGGCCGGCGATGTCGAGCCAGCTGCGCGTCTTCCTGCTCACCCTCTCCGTCGTCGACGACTTCCTCGCCGTCGGGATCATCGGCGTCGTCTACTCCGAGGACGTGCGCCTCGTCCCGCTGCTGGTCGCCGTCCTCAGCCTCGGCGCCCTGTGGCTGCTGGGCCGGATGCGGCAGTGGCGCAGCTCGCCCTACGTGCTGGTCGTCGTGGTGCTGTGGGGCGCGACCGTGCAGGCGGGCGTGCACCCGTCCATCGCGGGCATGCTCGCGGGCCTGCTCGTGCCCGCGGTCGCGACACGGCGCGACGACGTGCTGGTGGCCAAGAGCCTGTTCCGCGACTACTGGCAGTCGCCCAGCGCCAGCGTGGCGCGCAGCGCCCGCGTCGGGCTGGCCCGGTCGATCTCCGTCAACCACCGCCTGCACGACGTGCTCCGCGGCCCCGTCTCCCTCGTCGTCGTGCCGCTGTTCGCCCTCGCCAACGCGGGGATCGACCTGCGCGGCGGCGCCCTGGGCACGGCGCTCGGCTCCGTGATCACGTGGGGCGTGGTGGCGGGCCTGGTCGTGGGCAAGCTGGTGGGCATCGGGCTCGGCACCTGGGGCGCGATCCGTGCCCGGCTCGGCACGCTGCCCGACGGCGTGGGCCCGGGCAGCGTGCTGGGCGGCGCGGCCCTGTCCGGCATCGGCTTCACCGTGTCGCTGCTGGTGGTGGACCTCGCGTTCGACGGCACGCCCGCCGGGCAGGCCGCGACGGTCGGCATCCTCATCGCGATGGTGCTGTCCACGCTGCTCGGGTGGGCGATCTTCACCGTCGCGCGCGTCCGCTACGGCGAGGCGAGCGCCGACCTGCCCGTCACCCTCACCCCGGACGTCGACCCCGAGCGCGACCACGCGAAGGGCGAGGCCGACGCCGCGCACACCGTGGTCGAGTACCTCGACTTCGAGTGCCCCTTCTGCGCCCGCGCCACCGGCATGGGCGCCGAGCTGCGCGCGCACTTCGGCGACCGGGTGCGGTACGTCGTGCGGCACCTGCCGCTGGAGGACGTGCACCCGCACGCCTACCTCGCCGCCGTCGCGGCGGAAGCCGCCGAGCGGCAGGGACGCTTCTGGGAGATGCACGACCGGCTGTTCGCGCACCAGTCGCGCCTGGAGCCCGACGACCTGCGCGAGCACGCCGCGGAGCTGGGCCTCGACCTCGAGCGGTTCGACGCCGACATGGTCGACGAGGAGCTGCACGCCCGCGTCCGCGCGGACGAGGCGAGCGCGGTCGCGTCCGGCGCGCGGGGCACGCCGACGTTCTTCCTGGACGGCACCCGGCACCGCGGCCCGCACGACGCACGCACGCTCATCGCCGCGCTGGAGGCGCACGAGGACGACCCCGCGCTCCGCCGGCGGTCGTGACCGTCAGGCCGGCGGCAGCGCGCCGAAGAGGTCGTTGAGCGCCTCCGTCATCGACGGATGGGTGTAGATCTCGTCGCGCAGCTGGGAGGCGGTGGCACCGAGCCGCATCGCGAGCGCGACCGTGTTGATCGTCTCGTGCGCGTCGTGGCTCAGCATGGTCACGCCGAGCACCTCGTCCGTGTCCGCGTCCACGACGGCCTTCATCAGCCCCCGGGTGTCGCGCACGATCCGCGCCCGCGGCACCGTGGCCATGTCGGCCACCCGGCGGGTGGCGACGCGCAGCCGCCGGCCGGACGCGCGGGCCTCGGCCTCGGTCATGCCGGCCCGCGCCAGCGGCGGGGTCATGAACACGGCCGAGGCGATCGCGCGCCGGTCCGCCCTGGAGCGCACGCCGTCCCCGACGAGCTGGTCGAGCACGATCCGGTAGTCGTCCAGGGAGACGTACGTGAACTGCGGGCCGCCGTTGACGTCCCCGACGGCGAAGACGTGCGGCCGGCTGGTGCGCAGGTGCTCGTCGACGACGATCGCGCCGCGCGCGTCGGTGGCGACGCCCGCGGCGTCCAGGTCCAGGTCGGCGGTGTGCGGGGTCCGGCCCAGCGCGGCGAGCACGACGTCGCCGCGGACCTCGTCGTCCGGCCCCGCGGCGTCCCGGTAGGCGACCACGGCCTCGGCCCCGTCGTCGTGCACCGCCGTCACCGCGGCTTCCGTGAGCACCTCGACGCCGGACGCGGCGAGGATGGCCGTCGCCTCCGCGGCCACGTCCGCGTCCTCGCCCCGGAGCAGGCGCGGCCCGCGGGCGAGCAGCGTGACGCGGGCCCCGAAGGCGGCGTGCATCGACGCGAACTCGACGGCGACGTACCCGCCGCCGAGGACGACGAGCTGCTCCGGCCGCCGCTCGCGCGCCAACAGCTGGGTGCTGGTCACCACGTGGGCGCTCTCGCGCAGGCCGGGCACCGGCGGGAGCGCGGGGTCGGCGCCCGTGTTGACGACGATCGTGGCGGCGGTGACGCGCAGCGTGTCGTCGCCGGCCCGCACCTCGAGGGTGTGCGGGTCCGTGAACCTCGCCCGGCCGGTCACGACCGTCACGGTGTCGAGGGCGTCGAGCATGGCGAAGTTCTTGCCGCGCAGGAGCGACGTGAGGTCGGCGGTGCGCCCGACGGCCCGCGCGTACCGTGCGTCGTCGTCGAGCGACGCGTCCGGCGTCTGCGCCTCGTGCACCAGCGCCTTGGTGGGCACGCAGCCGATGTTGATGCACGTGCCGCCGTACATCTGCGCGGACTGCTCGATCATCACGACGCGGCTGCCGCGGCGCGCCATCGTCGCGGCGAGCGTCTTGCCGCCCTTGCCGAAGCCGATCACCGCGAGGTCGGCGTCGAGGCTCGGCACGCTCTCGTCCTGGCTCATCCGGGTTCCTTCGGTCGGTCCTGCGTCGGACGATAGGCGGGGCCTCCCCGTCGCGCCCGGCGGGGGCGATGCGAGAAGATGTCGATATGGGATACCAAACTGAGCCCGTGGCCGATGCCGACCTGCCGTACCTGCGCCGGTGCGTGGCCCTCGCGCGCGAGGCGCTGGACGACGGCGACGAGCCGTTCGGCTCGCTGCTCGTCGACGCGCGCGGCGTCGTGCGGTTCGAGGACCGCAACCGCGTCAAGGGCGGCGACCAGACCCGGCACCCCGAGCTCGAGATCGCCCGCTGGGCGGCCGAGCACCTCACGCCGCAGGAGCGCCGCGAGGCCACCGTGTACACCTCGGGCGAGCACTGCCCCATGTGCAGCGCGGCGCACGCGTGGGTGGGTCTCGGCCCGATCGTCTACGCCGCCGGCACCGCCCAGCTCACCGCGTGGCTGCAGGAGTGGGGTGTGGCGGCCGGGCCGGTCGCGGCGCTGCCGGTGGGCGACGTCGCGCCCGGCGTCCCGACCCGCGGGCCCGCCCCCGAGCTGGCCGACGAGGTCCGCGCCCTGCACGCCCGCCTGCACGGGGTGCACGACCCCGCCTGACGATGGTTGCCTGGGGAGGATGAGCACCTCCCACGAGCCCACCGCCCCCGCCCGCCACCCGTGGACATGGCGGGTGGTCGTCCTCGTGGCGGTCGTGGTGGTCGCCGTCGTCGCCTGGCTGGTCGTGCGGGGCGATGGCGGCGGCGCGCCCGCCGCGTCGCCGAGCGCGACGACGACGTCCGCCGGCGACCCCACGCCCGACGAGACGGGCTCCTCGGACGCGGCGTCCGAGCCCACGGGCGCCGCGGGCTGCCCTGCCACCGACGACGGCACGCCGGACGGCGCGGACACCCACGAGGCGGTGGACGTGGACGGCGACGGCGAGGCGGACACCGCCTGGCTGACCGGCGGGACCGACCGTCGCTTCGGCATCACCACCGCGTCCGGGGCCACGTTCTCCGTCGCCGTCGACTCGGCGAGCCCGCAGCGCGCGTCCGCCGTCGTCAACGTCGTCGCGGCGGGCGACGGCACCGCCCCGATCGCCCTGGTCGACACGGGCCGCGAGGTGCTGCTGTTCTCCGCGGCGGACTGCGACCTCGCCGCGACGCAGAACCTCACCGGGGGCGCCTACACGTTCGACAAGGGCTTCACCGGCCACGGCACCGGCGTGGGCTGCACCGAGGTCGACGGGGCGCTGCACCTCGCGGGGCTCGACGCGACGTCCGCCGACGGCAGGTCGTTCACCGTGACGCGCACGTTCGTCGACCTGGACGACGACGCCCTCACCGCCGCCAACGGCGAGGAGTCCACCGTGGCGACCGACGCCGGCCCCGACGAGCCGGTGGTCGTCACGGCGCAGGAGACCAGCTGCGGCGAGCTGGCCGCCGGCACGGACGGCCCGGTGGAGCCGGAGTCCTGAGCCTTGCCACCGCGCATCGACGTCGATCAATATATGAGCATGCCCACCCGCCCCGACGACGCCTCCCGGCCGTCCGTCCTGTTCGTCTGCGTGCACAACGCCGGTCGTTCCCAGATGGCCGCGGGCTTCCTGCGCGCCCTCTCGGGCGGTGCCGTCGAGGTCCGGTCGGCCGGCTCGATGCCCGCCGACCGGATCAACCCCGTCGCCGTCGAGGCGATGCGCGAGGTCGCGATCGACCTCACCGCCGAGCAGCCGAAGGTCCTCACCACCGACGCCGTCCAGGCCTCCGACGTCGTGATCACCATGGGCTGCGGCGACG
Source organism: Isoptericola sp. NPDC060185 (assembly GCF_042728595.1). Taxonomy (NCBI): domain Bacteria; kingdom Bacillati; phylum Actinomycetota; class Actinomycetes; order Micrococcales; family Promicromonosporaceae; genus Isoptericola; species Isoptericola sp. NPDC060185. The sequence goes on from NZ_JBHWYY010000014.1 coordinate 69,406, forward strand.
CGTGCCCGATCTTCCCGGGCAAGCGCTACGAGGACTGGGAGCTCGACGACCCCGCCGGCCAGGGCATCGACGCCGTCCGGCCCATCCGCGACGAGATCCGCCGCCGGGTGCGCGAGCTGCTCGCGTCCCTCGGCGTCGACCCCGTCGGCCACTGACCGCCCCGACACCCTTCGACCCAGCGGAAGGCCGGTGAGATCAGCTCTCGCCGTCGCCGGAGCGGCCGTGCGCGACGCCGGACGCGAACCCGACGCCGGCCGGCGCGCCCACGCCGAGCGTGACGAGCTGCGGCTCGGCCGGCGCCGTGCCGCAGCAGGACCCGGCCGACGACTCGCCGTCGGCCGCCAGGGCCAGGTCGCTGGAGCACACTCCGGTGGCGGGCAGGTCCAGCTCGACGGCGTCGGCCGCAGCCCGGTCGCCCGCGAGCGCCGCGGCGACGGACCGCACCTGCTCGTACCCGGTGGCCAGGAGGAACGTGGGCGCGCGGCCGTAGGACTTCATGCCCACCAGGTAGAAGCCGTCGTCGGGGTGGGACAGCACCGCCTCGCCGTGCGGGGGCACCGTGCCGCAGGAGTGCTGGTTGGGGTCGATGAGCGGCGCGAGCGCGCTCGGGGCCTCGACGACGGGATCGAGGTCGAGGCGCACCTCCCGCAGCATGTCGAGGTCGGGGCGGAAGCCGGTGGCGTTGACGATCGCGTGCACGTCGAGGTCCAGGGGCTCGTCCTTGGCGGTGCCGACCACCTGGACCGACGCGGCGTCCGACCCGGTGCCGGGGACGAGCCGCTCGATCGAGACGCGGGTCAGCAGCCGCAGCCGTCCGGCGTCGACGGCCTCGTGCAGCCGGGTGCCGAGGAGCCCGCGGGCGGGCAGCTCGTCGTCGGTGCCGCCGCCGAACAGGCGCCGCGCGGACCCGCCGCGGATCGCCCAGGTGATGGTGGTGCCCGGCGTGGACTCGGCCAGCTCCACCAGGCTCAGCAGCGTGTTCGCCGCCGAGTGGCCCATCCCCACGACGAGCGTGTGCCGCCCCGCGAAGCGGTCGCGGTCGGCGCCCAGGACGTCGGGCAGCGGCCCGGTGACGAACGGCGCGGCGTCGGCCTCGCCGGCCGCGGGCAGGCCGCTGACGCCGAGCGGGTTCGACGTCGCGAACGTGCCCGACGCGTCGACCACGGCGCGGGCGAGCACGTCGACGACGCGCCCGTCGGCGCCCACCGTGCGCACGCGGTAGCCGCGGTGCTCCCGCCCGAGCGAGCGCGTCTTGTCCGCGCCGTCCCGCGCGACGGCGAGCACGCGCGTGCCGGTGCGCAGCCGGGACGCGATCTCCGGCGTCGCGGCCAGCGGGGCGAGATAGCCCTCGACGAGCTCCCGGCCGGTCGGCAGGGCGTCGGGGTCGGGCGACGTCCACCCCGCCGGCTCGAGCAGGCGGCGGGCGGCGGCGTCGACGTCGTACCGCCAGGGCGAGAACAGCCGCACGTGCCCCCATGACGCGACCGCGGCGCCCGCGCGCTCCCCGGCCTCCAGCACCAGCGGTTCCAGCCCGCGCTCCAGGAGGTGCGCCGCCGCGGCCAGTCCCACCGGCCCGGCACCGATCACCACCACCGGCAGCTCGCCCCGCACGATCTCGCTCATCACCGCTCCTGCCTCTCTGCGTCCTCACCCATCGACGGCTGTCGATAGGTCGATCGTGATGCACCCATCGACGGTTGTCAATATGTGGGAGGATGGGGCCATGTCGACGATCGAGCTCCCGCTGGCGGACCCGCCCGCCCCCGCGCCCGCGGCCGGCTGCTGCGCCCCGGCCACGGGCGACGTGGTCGACCCCGGGACTGCCCGCGACCTGGCCCGGCAGCTGAAGGCCCTGGCCGACCCCACCCGGCTGCAGCTCGTGGCCATCGTCGCCGCGCACGACGGTCACGAGGCGTGCGTCTGCGACCTCACCGAGCCGGTCGGTCTCTCGCAGCCGACGGTCAGCCACCACCTCAAGATCCTCGTCGAGGCGGGCTTCCTCGAGCGCGAGCAGCGCGGGCGCTGGGCGTACTACCGCGCGGTGCCGGGGGCCGTCCAGGGCCTCGCCGGCACGCTGGTCGGCTCGCTCGCCGGCTAGGCCCACCCCCGCCGCCCCGACGTCGCGCACGGACGCCGAGAGCGGACCCCATCCTCCTTATGCCAGACACTAGGCAAAAGTTGTAGACAAACCCCCAGAAGGATGGCAGCGTCGTCTACTGCTCAGCGGCGGGGACGACAACGTGAGCTTCGCCGACCCGATGATCGGCTGACCAAGGAGAGCAACGATGCTCGAACGCACCAGCCTGCCGGTGACCCGCCGGCTCAGGCACCGACGCGGCGCGGCCGCCCTCACCCTCGGCGCTCTCGTCGCCGCGGGGTGGGCCGCACCCGCCGCGGCAGAGCTCCCGGAGCAGGAACCCGGCGTCACGCTGCGGACCTTCCAGCTCGCGCAGGACCCCGGGGCGGTCTGCACCCTCAAGTCGGGCCAGACGCCGAACGTCGACAAGCTCATGCCGACGATCGACTGGTCCACCGCCGAGCAGTTCGGCGCGGAGGACAACTTCATCTCCCAGGCCCTCGCCACCCTGCACGTCCCCGCGGACGGCCAGTACCAGTTCCGCGTCACCAACGACGACGGCGCCCTCGTCTCCATCGACGGGCAGCTCGTCCTCGAGAACGACGGGCCGAACGACTCCACCTCCGTCGAGGGGACCGCCACGCTCACCGCGGGCACGCACGACCTGCGGGTCGACTACTACGAGGGCAGCAACAAGCAGCGCCTCACCCTCGAGTGGAAGACGCCGGGCAGCACGGCCTTCGAGGTGATCCCGACGTCGGCCCTCAGCACCGAGGCCGGCGTCGTGCGCGTGACCGCGCCCGGCTTCAAGTACTGCGAGGGCGCCACCGACACGGCCGGCGACGGGCTGCGGCTCGACACCGTCAACCCGAACTACGAGCTGGTCAACCTGCGCCCGGAGGGCTTCGAGCCCAAGGTCTCGGGCCTGTCGTTCACGCCCGACGAGAAGCTGGCCGTCGTGACCACGGGCGAGGTCAGCTCCGGAGGCTGGGAGCCCGACCCGACGTCCGGCGAGGTGTACTTCCTCGACGGCGTCGTCGACGCGAAGGGCCCGGAGGACGTCACGGCGACGCTCGTCGCGGACGAGCTGCTCAACCCGATGGGCATCGAGGTGATCGACGACTCGATCTTCGTCTCCGAGCGCTACCAGCTCACGCAGCTCACCGACCCCGACGGCGACGGCTTCTACGACAAGCACACGAAGATCGCGGAGTGGTCCGACGGCGGCAACTTCCACGAGTTCGCGTTCGGCCTGATCCACGACGAGAACTACTTCTACGTCAACCTCTCCGTCGCCATCAACAACGGCGGCGCGACCACCAACCCGCAGCCCGGGACCAACCGCGGCACGTCGATCAAGATCGACCGCAAGACGGGCGAGGTCACGTACGTGGCGGGCGGCCTGCGCACCCCGAACGGCATCGGCTTCGGGCCCGAGGGCGCGATCTTCGCGACCGACAACCAGGGCTCCTGGCTCCCCGCGAACAAGCTGATCCACATCCAGAAGGACCACTTCTACAACCACTACACGAACCCGGCCGGCCCGTTCGACTCGCAGCCGGTGTCCCCGCCGGCGGTGTGGCTGCCGCAGAACGAGATCTCCAACTCCCCCAGCAACCCGTTCCTCGTCAAGGAGGGCGAGTTCGCCGGGCAGATGCTCGTCGGCGACGTCACGTACGGCGGCATCCAGCGCGCCTTCCTGGAGAAGGTCGACGGCGAGTTCCAGGGGGCGGTCTTCCGCCACACCGCGGGCCTCGAGGTCGGCGTGAACCGCGCCATCTACGGCCCCGACGGCGCGATCTACGCCGGCGGCACCGGCGAGGGCGGCAACTGGGGCGAGACCGGCAAGCTGCGGTACGGCCTGCAGAAGCTGGTCCCCGTGAACGAGGACTCCTTCGACATGAAGGAGATGCGCGTCATCGAGGGCGGCTTCGAGATCGAGTACACCGACCCCGTGTCCGACGACGTCGTCGCGAAGCTGGCCGACGCCTACAAGATCCGGCAGTGGCGCTACATCCCGACGCAGCAGTACGGCGGCCCGAACATCGACGAGGAGCCCCTCTTCGTCGACGAGGCGACCGTGTCCGACGACCGCAAGACCGTCACGCTGAAGATCGACGGTCTGCTGCCCGGCCACGTGGTCCACATCCGCTCGCCGCGCCCGTTCACCTCGGCGAGCGGCGCCGAGCTGCTGAGCACCGAGGCCTGGTACACGCTGAACTCGCTGCCGGGCTACGTCGCCCCGGCCGACCGCGGCTGGTACGAGGCGGAGCTGGCGCAGCCGCTCGGCGGGTCGAGCATCGCGACCGACCACAGCAACTGGTCGGGCTCCGGCTTCGCGGCCGGCATGACGTCCACCGGCTCGGGCCGCACGTTCTCCGTCACGGTCCCCGAGGCGGGCACCTACCCGGTCAACGTGCGCTACGCCAACGGCACGCACCCGTACCCGGACCTGCGCTCGAAGCGGGTCTCGCTGTACGTCAACGGCGAGGACCTGGGCCAGTGGACGTTCCCGACCACGGGGAGCTGGAAGGACTGGGGCGTGCAGACGCGCGACCTCGACCTCCGGGCCGGCGCCAACACCATCAAGCTCGTGTACGAGACCGGTGACGAGGGCAACATCAACATGGACGTGCTTTCCGTCGGCAAGGACAACCTGGACGTCTGCGAGCCGGGCGAGGTCGAGGCCGGGTACACCGCGCTCTTCGACGGCACCCTCCAGAGCCTCCAGGACGGCTGGCGCATGGCCGGGCCGGGCGGCTTCGGCCGGCAGGACGACTGCTCGATCAAGGCGTCCGGCGGGATGGGCCTGCTCTGGTACCAGGAGGAGCTCGGCGAGGACTACAGCCTCCGGCTCGACTGGAAGCTCTCGAAGGACGAGAACGGCGGCGTGTTCGTCGGGTTCCCCGACCCGGGCGACGACCCGTGGGTGGCCGTCGACAAGGGCTACGAGCTCCAGATCGACGCGACCGACGCCCCGGACCGCACCACCGGCGCGGTCTACACCTTCCAGGGCGCCGACCCGGCGGCCGTCAAGGAGGCGCTCCAGCCCGTCGGGAAGTGGAACGCCTACGACCTCCGCGTCGAGGGCGACCGCATCCGCGTGTACCTCAACGACCGGCTCGTCAACGACTTCACGAGCAAGGACCCGGCGCGGCTCCTGAACAGCTTCGTCGGGATCCAGAACCACGGCAGCTCCGATGCGGTCAAGTACCGCGACATCCGGTTCCGGAAGCTCTCGCCGGACGGGGACGCGGCGAGCGCCGTGCAGGTGCAGCTGCGCCCGGCGTCCGTCGTGGGCGGCACCGACGCCCGCGTCGAGGTGCGGGTCGGGGCGGCCGAGGACCGCGGGTCCACGCCGAAGGCGACCGGGTCCGTGACGGTCGACCTCGGCGGCCGGTCGGTCCTCGCCGACCTCGTCGACGGCCGCGCCGTCGTGGACGTGCCGACCGACGGCGTCGAGCCGGGCGAGCACGACGTCGTCGTCCGGTACGACGGCGACACCCGGTACGCGCCGAGCGAGCTGACCAAGAGCCTCACGGTCCGGGCTCCCCGGCAGTAGGCGGGACAGCGGGCGGGACGCCCCGGGCGCTGCGGCGCCCGGGGCGGATCCCCCGCCCGGGTCACCCGGCGGTCGACCGCCGGGTGAGGAACAGGACCGGGATCAGCAGCAGCGACAGCACGCCGCCGCCGAGCGCGAGGGTGGCGTAGCTCGACCCGGCCATCACGACGCCCGACATCGCACCGCCGCCCGCGCCCGCGAGGGCGATGAGCACGTCGACCGTGCCCTGCGTGCGGGCGCGGGTGGCGGGCGTGGTCGCGTCGACGATGAGCGCGGTGCCCGCGATGAGGCCGAAGTTCCAGCCGAGGCCGAGCAGCGCGAGCGCCAGGATCAGCAGGCCCATCGAGTCGCCCGGCGCCGCCGCGCCCGTCACGCCCGCGAGCAGCAGCGTCACCCCGGCGGCCACCGCCATCGGCACCCGGCCCACCCGGTCCACGAGGGCGCCGGTCACCAGGGACGGCAGGAACATCGCCGCGACGTGGATGCCGATGACGAGGCCGACGTCGCCCAGGTCGTGGCCGTGCCCGCGCATGTGCACGGGCGTCATCGTCATGATCGCGACCATCGCGACCTGCGTCAGCACCATCACCGTCGCGCCGACGACGACCCCCGAGGGCACCCTCCGCGCCGCCGGGACGCCGTCGAGCGCGGCGACGGAGGGCGCACCGTCGGCCCGCGCGGCCTCCCGCGCCAGCTCCTGCGCGACGAGGAACGGGTCGGGGCGCAGGAACGCGAACAGGGTGGCCCCGGCGGCGAGGAACGCGACGGCCGCGAGCAGGAACGGCCCGGCCAGGGCCGGGAGCCCCCACGACGTCGCGAGGACGCCGAGCGGCTCCACGAGGTTGGGGCCGGCGACCGCGCCGAGCGTCGTCGAGACCATCGCGACGCTCGCCGCCGTGGCCCGCCGGTCCGGCGCGGCCAGGTCGGTGCCCGCGTACCGGGCCTGCAGGTTCGTGGAGGTGCCCGCGCCGTAGACGAACAGCGACACCAGGAGCAGCGGCACGACGTCGAGCGCGGCCGCGGTGACCACGCCGACGGCGCCCAGGCCGCCCGCGAGGAAGCCCAGCCCGAGGCCGACGCGCCGCCCGGCGCGCTGCGTCACCCGCCCGACGAGGAAGGCCGCGAGCGCCGACCCGAGGGTGAACAGGGCCGTCGGCAGCCCGGCGAGGCCCTCGCCGCCCAGCATCTCCTGGGCGAGCAGCGCGCCCACCGTGACGCCCGCCGCGAGCCCCGCGCCGCCCAGCACCTGGCTGGCGACGACGACGGTCAGCGTGCGGCGCTGGAGCCGGCGGAGCTGGTCGGACCGGGGGGACGCCATCGCGGGCCTCTCGTTCGGGGGTGTCGGGCCCGGGCAGCGTAGCCGTCCGAGACACCGCCGTGACGTGCGCACGGTACGTTCTGGCCGATGCTGACAGAGCGTGACGCCCCCGACGACCCGGGCCCGGTCCCCGACCCGCCGATCGCGGCGCTGACCGGCTTCGACGCAGGCCAGGACGCCGTGTACCGACAGCTCGTGGACCAGCCCGGGAGCACCGTGGCCGACCTGCTCCCGCCGGAGGCGGGGCCGCCGCTGCCGGTGGCCGTCGCGGCCACCCTCGAACGCTTGGTCACGCTGGGGCTCGCCGTCGCCGAGCAGGACGAGGACGCGGTCCGCTACCGGGCGACGTCACCGACGCTGGCGCTCGCGCCCCTGCTGGACGCCCGCCGTGCCGCGCTCCGCGAGGTCGAGGAGGCCGTCGCCGAGCTGACCGACCGGCACCGGGCCGCGCAGTCGCGCACCGGGGGCGGGCCGGTCGAGGTGGTCGTCGGGCAGGCGGCCATCCGCCGCCGGCTGCTGGCGATGCAGCACGAGGCCCGGCACCAGGTCCGCACGATGATGCCCGCGCCGAGCCGCACCGTGGTCATCACGTTCGCGGACAACTTCGACGAGGCCGAGCGCGGTGCGATGGAGCGCGGGGTCGTCATCCGCACCGTGATGGACGTGCGCTGGCTCGACGAGCCGGCCTCGCTGCGTGCGCTCGGCGGCTTCGTCGAGCTGGGCCAGCACATCCGGGTGTCGGAGGACGTGCCGATCAAGCTCGTCCTCGCGGACGACGACGTGGCGCTCCTCCCGCTCGACCCGATGCGCGACGAGACGGAGGAGCCGGTGTCCCTGGTGGTGCACCGCAGCGGGCTGCTCACCGCCCTGAGCACGCTGTTCGAGCAGTCGTTCCGCGGCGGCTGGCCGCTCGGCCTCCCCCGGGACGACGGCGAGGAGGAGGCCGACTCCCGCCCGGACGTCGTGGACCGGCGCATCCTCGCGCTGCTGCGCGTCGGCCTGACGGACGCCGCGATCGCGCACCGGCTGGGCATGGGGCACCGCACGGTGCAGCGCCGGCTGCAGACGCTGATGTCCGCGGTGGGCGCGACCACCCGGTTCCAGCTGGGCTGGAGGGCCGCCGACGCCGGTTGGCTGGACACCGTCCCGCCCTCCTGACGGCGGCTTTGCGCCGTGGCGCCTTTGCGCCCGGCTCAGGTCCTTGCCCGGAGCGCCCGGCCCGGCGAGCCTTCTCGACATCGAGCGCGAGCGCACGCCTCGCGCACGGGACGGGAGAGCACTGGTGACGACACGACGACGCATCCTTGCTGCAGGACTCGCCACGGCGACGACGAGCGCCGTGCTGCTGGCCACGCCCGCGTGGGGCGACGAGGCCCCGGCACCGACGCCGGGTACGACGGCCGGGGCGGCGGTGGCGCCCGCGACCACGCAGGGCTTGGACGACGCGCCTCGCGCGGGCACGCCGCGACAGGCGGCACTGGCCTACATGGCGGACCACGAGGACGTGTACGACGTCCCCGCGGCGGACCTCCAGGTGGTCCGCACCACGACCGACGGCGCGCAGACCGCGGTGCGCCTCCAGCAGCGGCACGACGGCGTCCCCGTGTTCGGGGCGCAGTACGCGGTGCAGACGCAGCGCAACGCGACGGCGCGCTCGGCGGCTCCCGCCCAGGACGTCACCTCGGCGACGGGCACCCTGTACACCGACCTCACGGTGTCGACGACGCCGACGGTGAGCGAGGCGACCGCCCAGGGCCGCGTCATGTCCCTGGACCCGACCCTGCGCCGCGTCGTCGAGCCGCAGGTGGACCGCGGCGGCCTGGTGGTGCTGCCCGACGCCTCGGGCGGCTCCCTCACCTGGCACTTCACGGTGCGCGGGGCGCTGCCCGACGGCAGCCCGGTGCGGCAGGAGGTGTACGTCGACGCGCACGTGGGCGGCGTCGTGCTGTCGTACAACAACGTGGACGCCGCGGACGCCGGCGACGCCGACCCCGTCGAGGCGACCGGCACCCGGATGGACGGCTCCACGGTGACGCTGCAGGCCAACCGCGAGGCGGACGGCACGGTGACGCTCGTCGACTCCAGCCGGTCGATGTTCGAGGCCACCGGCGGCCAGCTGCGCACCTATGACGCGCAGCGCGCGAAGTACACCGACCTGTCGGGCGGCCCGGTGCCGCAGTCGGTGCCGCTGGTCTCCTCCGCGACCGGCGTGTTCGCGGACGCCGCGACCACCTCGGGCGCGGTCGACGCGCACGTCAACGCCGGCAAGGTGTACGAGTTCCTCGCCGACGAGCTCGGCCGCGACGGCGTGGACGGCCAGGGCGGCTCGATGTACTCCGTCGTCAACGTGTCGAGCAACGGCACCAGCGACTACGCCAACGCGTTCTGGGACGGCAGCAAGATGGTCTACGGCCACATGGACGGCGTGCCGCTGTCCGTGGGGCTCGACGTCGTCGGGCACGAGATGACGCACGGCGTCACCGAGCACTCCGCCGGCCTCGTCTACCTCAACCAGTCGGGCGCGCTCAACGAGGCGATCTCGGACTACTTCGGCAACGCCATCGAGACCGCCGACAAGGGCGTCGCGATGGACGACCCGACGTCGGGCCTCGTGGGCGAGTACCTGTGCAACGGGGAGGGGACGCTGGAGGACTGCGCGCTGCGCGACCTCAACGACGGGCGCACCACCATCGACGACTACGAGATGATCACGCTCGACGTCGACAACGGCGGCGTGCACTACAACTCGACCATCGTCGGCGGGGCCCTGTGGGACCTGCGCAAGGCGATCGACCAGCAGCTCGCGGACCAGATCGTGTACCGCACCGCGCAGAACTACCTGACCCCGCTCTCCGGGTTCACGGCGATGCGCGACGCCGTCACCCTCGCGGCCGAGTCGCTCGACGTCCCCGGCGACGTGCTCGACGCGATCGACGCCGCCTTCGACGCGCACGGGATCAGCGAGGGGTGGGAGCAGCAGGCCGGCACCCAGGACGGCACCGTCCTGGCGGCGCAGGTGATCCCCGCCTACGAGCTCTACTCGGGCGTCGACCAGGAGGCCGCGCAGATCTCCGGCGACACGTACGTCGTCAGCCACGGCGACGCGATCGCCTGGGACCAGGGCGCGAACAAGTTCTCGCTCACCGTGGGCCGGTTCGACAAGAACCCCGCCAGCGGGCACGAGGTCGCCGAGGACGGCGCGTACCTGCTCGACCCGTCCGTCGACTCGCGCCGGGTGGTCTTCACCCGCATCACCGCGGACGGCGTGGGCGTCTACGGCGTCGGCGACAAGGGCCAGGGCGCGATCAAGCGCCTCGTGGACGAGCCGGGCGTCGACGAGACCGAGCCCGTGACCGACGAGGGCACCCTGGCCTGGCTGGCGACCACGCCCGACGGCGAGACGGACGTCATGGTCCGCACCGCGGACGGCACCACGACCAATCTCACCCCCGAGGCGGGCACGGTCGCGAGCACGCTGACCATGCGACAGGGCCGGGTGGCGTGGGCCGGCGACGACGGCACGTGGGTCTACGTGCACGACCTCGCGTCCGGCGAGACGCAGAAGAAGCGCATCTCCGGCTTCCTCTTCGGGCTGGTCTCGGACATCCAGCTCACGTCGGACCGCGTGTTCTACAGCGACGACCAGCACTTCCTCATCCCGTCGACGTCGCTGTCGTCGGCGCCGCTGGCGGACCTGTCGAAGGCGGCCCGCATCAAGACCGCGTCGACGACCTACCTGGCGCAGTTCTCCGTCACCGACTCGTACTTCGCGTACTCGTCGTACGACCTGTGGGGTGCGCTCGGCGCCTGGTCGACGGCGCCGAAGGTGCTCGTCGCGCCGACGGCGGACGTCGTCGCCGGCACCGCCTCGTGGGGTGCCGTGACCTGCTCGACCGGGGCGCAGCTCGCCCCGGCGCTGGGCGACGGGCAGCGGGCCGTGTGGCTCGACACGTCCGCCGCCGACACCGACGTCGTCACCCGAGCCACGTTCGCGGGCACCTGCGCCTGACGAGGGGCTGACGGCAGCGGCGCCGGGGTGGGACCGTCCGGGGGG
>NZ_JBHWYY010000015.1:0-74539 GCF_042728595.1 Isoptericola sp. NPDC060185
CGCGTTCGACCTCGCCCTGCCCGACGTCGACGCCGCCGCCGCGGACGTGGCCGCCGGCGCCGACCTGTGGGCCGCCTGCCGCCGCCGGCCCCGCGCCGACGTCGGCGCGCTCGCGCGGGTGCGCACCGCCCGGGCCGGCTGGGACGAGCTGGTGCTGCCCGCCCGGCAGACCGACCAGCTGCGCGCGCTCGCCGCCGCCGTCCGCCACCGCACCACCGTGCTCGACGCGTGGGGGTTCGGCGCCCGCTCCGACCGCGGCCGCGGTACCACCGCCCTGTTCGCCGGCGACAGCGGCACCGGCAAGACCTTCGCCGCCGAGGTGATCGCCCACGACCTCGACCTGGACCTCGTGCACGTGGATCTCTCCCAGGTGGTCGACAAGTACCTGGGTGAGACCGAGAAGCGTCTCGCCCGGCTCTTCGACGCGGCCGAGGACGGCGGCATGGTGCTCCTGTTCGACGAGGCGGACGCCCTGTTCGGCCGCCGCTCGGAGGTCAAGGACAGCCACGACCGGTACGCGAACGTCGAGGTCGGCTACCTGCTGCAGCGGCTCGAGGCGTTCGGCGGCCTCGCGATCCTCACCACCAACGCGCGCAGCGCCCTCGACCCCGCCTTCACGCGGCGCCTCGCCGTCGTCGTCGACTTCCCCTATCCCGACCGCGCCGCGCGCGAGCGCATGTGGGAGCAGAGCCTGCCGCCCGCGCTGCCCCGTGCGGACGTGTCGACCACGGCCCTCGCGGCCGCCGACCTGTCTGGCGGCGCCATCGCCGCCGCCGCGCTGCAGGCCGCCTACCTCGCCGCCGACGACGGCGGCGTGCTCACCGCCGACCACCTCGACCGCGCCGTGCGGTGGGAGCTGGCGAAGACGGGGCGGGTGGCGGGCGCACGCGTGCGATGACCGGCGTGCCGCCGGCGGGTGCGACTCCGCCGGGAACGTCAGCGTGGCCAGCGGACCCCGGGCAGGAGGGACCGGACGTAGTCGACCCAGCTCCGCGACTCCTGCGTCGCGAGCCCCGGGCCGAGGTGCGCCGTGATCTGTCCGGCGTGCCGCTGCATCTCCGACCGGGCGCCCGAGGACAGGGCGCTGCGGCCGGTCGTCTTCCAGTCGACCTCCAGGAAGACGTTCGCGGGACCCGAGAACAGGAGATCCGCCCGCGAACCGCCCAGGCCGCTCTGGATCGTGTACTCGGGGGCCACGGACCAGCCGAGGGGCAGCGCGCCGGGCGCCAGGGCGCGGGCCTCACGGGCCGCCGCCGCGTGGAAGAGCGTGCCGGCCAGCGCCCAGTTGCCGCTGTTCACCGCGGCGAGGAACCGCGCGTCCGTGACGACCGCCGCCGCGGCGCGGGTCCCGATCCCGTCGACGACCGAGAGCACCGGGTGCAGGGCCTGGGAGGGGAACGTCTGGGACATGATGTGCTCGAAGGCACGGGCGGAGACCTGGATCTCGGTCGCGCCGGCGATGCTCTGGCGTGCGGCCTGCCCGGCGGTCTCGGTGGCCGCGACGGATGCGGCCGCCGAGGCCAAGGGGGCGGTCGACGCCCGCTGGGCCGCCTCGGTCGTGGTGGATGCGACGGTCCGGGTCACGGCCTGCGTGGCCTGGCTCGTGACCTCTTCCCGGACCGCCTGGGTCGTCGCCTGGCTCACCACCTGTCGCTCGACCGCCTCGGTCGCCGCGTTGACGACCACGGTGGTGGTGGCGCGGCTCGCGACGCCGGCGAGGGCGGTCGGCGCCGCCTTCGCGGCGCTGATCATGGCCGCGGCGAGGGCGTTGCGGGCCGCCCGGCCGATGGCCTGGGAGAGGGCGCTGTGCACGGCCATGCCCGTGGGGCTCAGGGACAGCCCCTCGATCACGGTCGCGCCGATGTTGATCAGCGTGGCCTTCGTGATCACGTCGGAGATCTCGAGGAGGGCCTCCGCGGGGAGGTAGATCTCGGTCTTCGTGTCCCAGTCGGTCGAGCCGGTGATGTTCGGGGCGTACCAGGGGTTCTCGTAGAGGACGACCTTGACCACCGCCCACCGCGGCACGGTCATGCCCCCCACGAACGCGGACACGGGGAGCGTGCGGGTCTGGGCCCGGAAGTCCTGGTTGGAGAAGACATGGACCGGGATCTTCACGTGGACGTCCTCGCCGCTGCGGCGCGCTGTCAGCGGGGCGGCGCCGAAGCGGGTGGTCCGCACCGGGAAGGTGAGCACCGGACGCTTGCCGGCCTTCGCCTCCGCAAGCCGCTGCTCGAGGGTGGCCGGGTCCCGTTCGTCGACGAGGTGCTGCACCAGGTCGTCGGTCTCGGGGGTGCGGATCGCCCGGACCGGGCTGCGCTGCACCCGAGGGCGGCGCCGGCCGGTGCCCGCGTGCAAGGCGCCGGGACGGGTCTCCGCCCGTCGCGCCTCGGCCTCGGCCGCGGCGTCGTCCAGCGGCGAACCGGTCCGCTGCTGCACGACGTGGGCCAGCTCGTGGGCGATCAGGCGCCGGCCCTCGGCGGTGCCGGGTGCGTACGCGCCGCGGGCGAACCGGATCGTGTCGCCGTGGGTCCACGCGTGCGCGTCGAGCGCGGCGGCCGAGCTCGCGGCCCGGTCGTCCCCGAGCACGCGGACCGCGCTGAAGTCGTGACCGAACCGCGCACCGAACCAGTCCGCGGTGGCCGCGGGGAGCCGCTGTCCCTCGGCCGCGGGCCCGCCCGCACCGGCGACGCGCATGCCTCCGGCCCGCGGTCCTTCGGCGCGCGGACCTTCGACGGGCTCCCGCTCGTGCCGCGCCGCCGCCACGGTCACTTCTTCCGCTTCGCGACGCCGAACGCCTCCGCGAGCCCCGGCACGGTGCCGGACCGCGCGAACGCCACGAGGTCGAACGTCACCATGACCCGCACGTCGGGCGCGCCCGGCGCCTTCGGCCCCTCCGGCAGGGACTGCTTCTGCTGGCCGGGGCCCGCGTCGGTGGGGAAGAGCCGGGGCGCGGGGAGCAGGGACGGATAGGTCCCTCCCGACACGCTGAGGCCGGGCACCAGGCCGAGCCTTCCCGTGCCGCCGGCGAGCGTCAGGGACCGGGTCGCGGGGTCGTAGTCCCAGGTCAGGTCGGCGGTGAGGCTCAGGCCCTTCCAGCCGAGCAGGTCGCCGCCGAGCCGCAGCACGTCCGTGAGGTCGAAGCCTGTCCGGAACGTCCAGAGCTGCGGTCCGCCCGCGGCGCCGCTGGGCATCGAGTAGCTGAAGGTGGTGAGGGTGGCGTAGGGCAGGAGCCCGAGCGGCGCGGCGAGGTTCACGCCCGCGAGCACGCGGCGCCCGCCGGGATCGCTGAGCAGGGCGCCCGCGCCGAGCCCGACGGTGCCCACGCCGAACCCGACGAGCCCGGCCTTCTCACCCCCGCCGAGCGAGCCCCACTCGCGCGTGGCGCGGCCCCCGACGGCCCGGGTCACCGGCTCGACGAGCTCCTTCTTCACCTTCTCGTTCTTCGCCAGCTCGCCGCTGACGGTCCTGAGCCCGCCGGTGATGACGCCGACGGGGTCGTCCGCCGTCGACGCCGAGGGCGGGGTGGCGCCGTCGTCGGGCTGCGGGCCCGTCGCCGCCCGCCCGGCCACCCGCACCCGTCCTCCGGCGACGACACGGTCCGCCGCCTCGTGCGCGGCGTGCTCGCCGGAGCGGTCCGCCGCCGTGCCCGACGGCGCGCGGCCGGCCTGCTGCACCACGTGCGCCAGCTCGTGCGCGAGGAGGCGGCGCCCCTCGGCGCTCCCCGGCGCGTACGCCCCGGGCGCGACGTGGATGTCGCTGCCCTCGGTCAGGGCGCGGGCGCCGAGCGCCCCGGGACGCTCGTCGGTGTGCACGCGGACGGCGGAGAAGTCGTGGCCGAACGCGGCCTCCATCTCCCGGCGCGCCGGCAGGGGCAGCGGGGCGGCGGGCGTCGGGGCCGAGGCCTGGCGCGGAGCCCGGGCTGTGGTGGTGCGGGTCATGGTGCGTCCGCCCCGGGGTCCGGGGGGAGCGTGCCCGGACGCGGCCGGGAGGCGGCCCACGCCACCCACCGGCGACGCAGGGCGGGGCCCTGGCCCGGCGCGACCTCCACCTCGCCGTCGGGCCGGAGGTCGACGGCGAGGCCGTTGTAGCCGCCCTCCAGCGCGGAGTAGGAGACGCCCGACCGCAGGGTGAGGAGCACGTGCGCGAGGACGAACCGGTCCGGGTCGTCCAGGAGGTCGAGCAGCGTCGCCTCGTCGAGGGTCTCCGAGACGTCGACGGCCGGCAGCAGGCCGAACCTCGTGCCGGACCAGGAGACGGCGTCGTTCGTCGGCAGGGCGTTCATCGCGTCCTCCCCGGTCGTCTCCTGGTCGCCGGCGGGCGGACGACCCGCTGGACGTTCGTGATCCGGCCGTTCGAGGTGTCGAAGGTCGTGACGACGTCGACCTCTCGCCCGTCGGGGTACCGGTAGGTGGTGGTGACGCTGGCCGACGTCCCCTGACCCGGCGTCATGGGTGTCTCGCTCACCATCCTCGCGCCAAGCTGCTGCTCCTGGGCGGCGTACGCGGTCCGGTGGGCCTGGGCGAACGCCTCGCCGTGCACCTGCCGACGCTGCTGCTCGGTCAGCTCGTGGACGAGCTGCGTGGCGGCGCTGTCACCCGTGCGGGCCTCCGCCGGGTCGAAGCCGAAGCTGGTCACGTCGTCGAGATCGACCCGGGCCAGGTCGTAGGAGCCCACGACCACGCTCGCGTCCCCGGCGCGTCGTGACGTGTCGCCGTGGATGAAGTCGACCGTCGTGGTGGCCGAGTCGGCGATCATCGAGCGGAGCCGGGCGAGCAGCTCCGTCTGGCTCCGCGTCGGGGGCCCCGGGACGTCCGTGTCGACGATCGAGACCTCGCCGGACGCCGAGACCTGGACCCGGTGCTGCACCGTGACGATCCGGTTGACCATGTCGACGAAGTCCTGCGCCGAGCCCGTCGCGACGAGCTTGGCCTGGACCCGCGGGCCGGTGCGCGACTGCTGCCGCACGTGGGCGAGCTCGTGCGCGAGCAGGGCCCGCCCGCCGGGTGAACCGCGCCGGCCCGGCGCAAAGAGCACGTCGTTCCCGACGGTCACCGCCTCAGCGCCCAGACGGCCGGTCACCGCGTGGGCGGTCGCGTCGTCGTGCAGCCGGACGCGGGAGAAGTCGTGCCCCATGGCCGCGCCGAGCTCCCGGATCGTCGCGGCAGTGCCGACCGTCCCGACCTTCCCGACCGTCGCGTCCGTCCCGACCGTCGCGTCCGTCCCGACGGCCCGGCGGGCGTCGGCGTCGGCGGCGCGCTCCGACGCCTCCCGGTCGCGGCGTTCCCGCCCCGGGTCGGGAGCACGACGTGTGGACACCGGCATCGCGCTCACCCCTCCGGGTTCCCCGCTGCGCCGCGCGAGACGCGCACGCGCAGCACGCCGTCGGCGAGCAGCTCGGTGCCGAGCACGGTGTTGCGGCGCGCGTCGGCGGCCTCTTCGACGACGTCGAGCGTCACGCCCGCGTCGGTGGCGCGGCGCTCGACGAAGCCGAGGGTGCGGCCTGGCAGGTCGTCGAGGGGCAGCGGGGCCACCGGGCCGACGGGTGGGACCGGGCCGACGGGCGGGCGCGTGATCACGGGCACCTCAAGCATCGGGCGCAGCACGTCCGCCACGGCGGGGTCGAAGTGCGTCAGGTCGAGGCGGCCGCCGAAGTCCGGGCGGACGGGCCGGGCGCCGGCGTCGTCGGTGAACCAGAACCACGTCTCGAACCGACCGCCCGTCACCTCGTCGGTGCTGGGGAGCACGAGCCGGGTGCGGCCCTCGTCGTCCAGGACGGTGTCCGTGTGGCCGTTGAGGTGCAGCGACTCCAGCCCCTCGCGCCGGTCGCCCACCACGGCCCAGCCGTCGATCTGGAACCGCATCCGCAGCGGCATCGCGGGCTCGAACAGCGTGTGCGGCGGGAGCCGGCGCAGGGTGGTGATCACGTTCTTGAGAACGGCGTCGAGCGGGAGGTCGTCGCCCGGGCGGCCGGGGGACCAGATGATCAGCGGTCCGTCGGCGTTGGTCTGCCCGACGATCTCGATAGTGCGGCGCGCCCACACGCTGGTGCCGCCCCCGAAGGGCGCGGACTCCTGGCCCACCGGCCAGGGCAGCTCCAGCAGCAGCCGCACCACCGGCTTGCCCTGCACGCTCGACTGGTCCACGGGGGCGTCGAGCCCGACGGCGATGCCGGGGAAGTTCCCGCCGAGCTCGTCGAAGCCGTACACCTCGTCGTTGACCAGCTCGCGGCCCGAGAAGAACCGGACCTGCTTCACGTGGATCCCCGCCGTCCGCGTCCCGGGCGGGTCGAGCTGCGCGGTGACCTGGACCGTCGCCTCGTCGGAGTCCGGGAGCGCGACGGCGAGCACGTCGCTGCCCGAGTCGTCGAACGCGGGCTGCCACGCGAAGGCGGCGACTCCCGCCGCGTCGGCCGCCGCGACTGCCTCGGTGCCCGCGCCCGCCACCCCGGCGAGGGTCGCGGGGACCGGGGAGCCGTCGGGCAGCGGGAGGACGAGCGCGCCGTCGGTCGCGGTCGCGACGACCTTTGCTCCCTCGCCGGGACCGCACGGGCTGTCCGTCGCCACCCGCACGAGGCGCGGCACCGTCCGGCCCGCCGCGGCGACCTCCTGGCCGTCGCCCCCGAGCAGCGCCAACGACGGCGTCGTGGCGAGCCGGGCGAGCGCGTCCTGCACGGTCGGGGCGTCGGCGAACCCCGCGCACGCCGGCGACCACGCCACCTGGCTCGCGACCGACAGCCGCGCCGTCGTGACCACGTCGACGTCGGTCTCGGCGCCGTGGTCGTCCAGCCGGTGCGCGACGAGGGTCTGCGTGGTGGGCGCGCCCGCGGCCATGAACAGGGTCCAGAAGACGTCGGCGACGCCGTCGGCGTCGGTGCGCACGGAGACGTTGGAGGCGTTCGGCACCGGGTCGTCGGGGTTGCGCAGCAGCCCGCCGTCGGGCGCGGAGAAGAACACCTCGGCGCCCGCGACCGGCAGGCCGCCGTTGCGCACCACCACCCGCACCGGCTGGGGCAGCTCCGTGCCCGGCATCGCCTCCTGCCCGTCGCCGCCGACGAGGTCGATCGTGACCAGCCCGGTCAGGGGCGGGAACAGGTGCCGGCAGTCGCCCACCAGGGTCCAGCCGGCGGCCGTGCGGTCGAGCACGGCGAGCGGCGCCGTGCGGTGCACGGGCCCCAGCGGGGGCAGCGCCGTCGCGCCGGCGGCCGACCAGGGCCACTCGAGGGTGCCCCGGGTGGCCACCACGCCGTAGGCGAGGCGGGAGGTGCGGGCGGGCACCAGCCAGAAGTCGCCGACGGCGGGCTCGCCGCCGGCGGGGAACGCCACCTCGATGCCGCCCTCCAGCGCGGCGAACGCCGTGGACAGCGCCCGCGGTGGCGCCTCCCAGCGCCGCACCAGCGGGGTCGCCCCGACGTCGGCCAGGGACGCGGGGTGCCCCTCGGGCCAGGTGACGTGCAGCTCCCGGTCGGCCACCTGCGTCACCTGGCCGACCCACCCGGGCAGGCCCCGCACCTGGCGCTCGGGGCCGGTGACCTCGACCCAGCTGCCCTGGCCGATCGACAGCTCGTCGTCCCGGCCCGTGCGGTCGACGGTGAGGAGGCCGAGCGTCCCGGTGACGGGGGAGTCCTCGAGGCGCACGAGGCCCACCACCACCGAGCCGTTCTCCCGCGACCACAGGAACCGGGCGACCGCCCCGGCGACGTCGTGCACCTGGACCCGGTAGAGCTGGTTCTCCAGTCGCGTGTACCCGCCGCCGGCGGTGATCGAGCACGGGTCGTCGGACGCCGCGGCCTCCTGGAGGCGCACCCGCATCGTGCGCGGCGTGCGGGAGCCGGCGCCCGCCACGTCCGAGCAGACCTGGTCCGCGCCGGTCGCCGCGAGCCGCACCTGCCACACGGTCTGCGTCCGGAAGGCGGTGTCGGGGCCGCCGAGGGCGGACTCCAGCAGCGCGGGGCGCTCGTCGGCGGTGACGAGCCGGTCGGACACGTCCAGGTACGCCGCCCAGCGCCCGACGGCGGGTTCCGGCACCTCCAGGAACGGCTGGTCCGCCAGCGGCGCCGACGCCGCCGACTCCACGAGCGCGCCGTCCACCGTGTACCGCCCCGCGGTCACGACCAGGTCCGCCCAGGCCGCGTCCACCGGCGGCAGGCCGGTGCCGGCGTCCACGACGGCGAACGGTCCCGGGCCGCCGTCCAGCGGGGCGGGGCCGCCGGACGACCCGACGACGTCGGCGGTGCGCGCCTCGTCGTGGTGCGCGGCGATCGCGGCCTGCTCGTTCCACTCGGCGTCCAGCAGCACGCGGCCCTGCTGCATCAGCACCGAGCGGTAGCCCTGCGTCGGGTCGAAGGTCCAGCGGGTGAGGTCTGCGTGCATGGTCAGCTCCCGAACATCCCGATCTGCATGCCTGCCGGCAGGTACGGCGCGACGAGGCGGCGGGCCGCGTCCGTCCGCAGGGGACGGCGCAGGTGGTGGTGGGCGCCCATCTCGGCCCCGCCCTCGCCGCCGCGACGGATCGCGGCGGGCACGGTCGACGCGAGCGCGGGGTAGGCGGGCGACGCGGGGTCGAGGGACACGTACGACGGTGCGCCGACGACGGGGGCGCCGCTCGCGGCGTCGGACTCGGGGACGCACCGGAACCTGCGCGGCGCGCGCGAGCCCGGCCCGAGGTAGGAGAACCGGGCGCACCCGTGCTGACGGTCCACCACGGTCACGACGCCGTCGCACAGGCTCGACGTCACCTCCAGGACGCGGCACCCCACGGGGCCGAACAGCGTGGACCCCGCGAGCCGGGCGTGCGAGCCCTCGGCGGCGACGGCGGGCGCGGCGGGGTCGACGGGGCCGCCGCCGGCCGTCGTGAGCCGGGGGTCGACCACGCTGTCCGTGACGTCGAGCGCCGGCACGGTGCCGGCCAGCTCGATGCCGCCGAGCAGGCTGCGCCGCACGGTCACGCGCAGGGCGCGGTTCGCGCGGTCGGTGTCGGCGGGGTCGTCGGCGGGGTCGTCGGCGGGGTCGTCGTCCCCGGCGACGACGACGCGCCCTGCCACGGTGCACTGGCTGACGGTGAGCGACGCGAGCGCGCCCGCCTCGACGCGGACGTCGCCGATCACGACCAGGCCGTCCAGGAGCAGCGCGCTGCCCGTGCCTCCGGTCACCACGACGTCGCCGACGACGCGCGGGCGCAGGCCCTCCGCCGTGTAGACGCCGGGGACGGGCGCGGCGACGTCGCCGTTCAGCAGGGGCCGTGCGGCCCACTCGGCCGCGACGAGGACGAGCCGCGAGTCCGGCGGCACCTCGAGGACCACGTCGCCGGGGTGGTCCTCGCCGTCCGCGACGGAGACCACCCGGGTGCCGCCCGGCCGGGCCGCCGCGTCCGCGGCCCAGCCCGCGGCCACGGCGGCGACGCCGTCGGCGATCGTGACGACGGCGGGCGCGCCGGGCCCGCCCGGAACCCGGGCCTGGGCGTCGTACCGGTCGCGCCGCCCGCCGGTGGCGGCGAACGGGTCGTCGTCGCGGGCGGCCTCGTGCGCCGCCGACCGGTCGTAGGTGCCCGCTCCCAGGTCGGCCACCGCGCCCGCGGCATGGTCGACGTGGAAGGCGTGCGCGCCGTGCGCGGTGGGGTCGTAGGGGACGCCGTCCCGGTACGGCCGGAGGGCCCCCGCGACCGGGTCGACCATGACCTGCCAGCCGCCGAGCACCTGGGCCGGGTCGTCGTCGCCGAGGTCGTCCGGGGTGGCCGCGCCGACCGTGGCGAGGTCCTCCAGCCCGCACACGCGCACCCGGTACGGCGGCAGCGGGTCCGGGTCGTCGTCCACGCGGACCGCCACCGGCACCGGCATCAGCTCCTCGACCGGTGTCCCCGCGGACCACGCGGCGCGCGCGTCCGCGAGGAGCGCCAGCAGGCGGCGCGGGCGCAGCGGCACGGGCAGGTCCGCCTCGGCGGCCAGGTGCTCGATGGAGTCCTCCGCGGCCGGCGCGGCGAACCACGGGGCGGGCCGGTCGAGCGGGTGCGTGAGCCAGGCGTCGCCGACCCGTCGCGCCGGCGCGCCGCGCACCTCGCTCACCTGGGTGGAGAACGCGTGCACCCCGACGTGCGGGATGCCGTAGCGGCCGCGCCCCCCGGTGGGTCCGGGGGAGACGTGCCGCACCTCGCCCGTGTGCGTGAACCGCGTCAGCGCCGCGCCGGCCAGGGCCGGGGACTCCAGCTCCGCGAGGGCCGCGTGCCGCACCGAGCCGGTCGCCGGTCGCTCGGGGCGGGGGTGGTTGACGTGCGTCGTCGTGGTGAGCAGGCGGTAGTGCTCCACGGCCCGGGCGGGCCACCCCGTGACGTCGCGCACCACCTGCTCCAGCACGGCGACGGTGCCCTTGCGCTGCCGGTACGCGACCGTGTTCGCCACGACGCCGCGCCGGCTGACGCCCGCCCCCGAGCCGGTGCCCAGGTCGCCCGGCAGGCCCACCAGACCCACGAGGTCGGCCAGGTACGGCACGACCCACTCCGGCGCGGTCTCCACGAACCAGGACTCGTACAGCCGCTCGAGGTCGTCCTCGACGAGGGCGAGCTCGCCCGCGGCGGCGCCGAGCAGCCGCCGTAGGAGCCCGCCGCTCTCGGCGTCGCGCTCCATCACGTGGGCGGGCAGGAGCGACGCGAGGTAGGCGGTGCGCTCGTCGCGCCGGGCGTCGTCGACGGTCACGGCCGCACCCCCACGTCGGGCGTCAGGCGCAGCGCCTGGGCGGGGAGCACGGCCCGGGTCGCGGCGTCCCAGCGCGCGGCGGCGGTCACGAGCAGCGCGTCGTCGGAGCCCGGCAGCGCGGGCCCGGGCGGCGGCACCGCGAGCACCGGCATCGTCGCGGAGGCCACCCCGGGGACGGCCGCGACGACCACCAGCACCGCCGACGCGGCGAGCGGGGCGCCCAGCTCGAGCGCGCCGAGCCGGGCGCGCAGCGCGGCCTCGACGGCGGCGCGGACGTCGTCGGGCTCGTGCCGCGGGTCGACGTCCACCTCGACCCGCGCGACGGCGTCGACCACCTCGCCCGCCAGGACGAGCCGCGGCGCCCGCGTCTCGCGGGCGCCGTCGAGGGTCGCGCGCAGGTCGGCGACCAGGCCGGTCGAGGCGGGGCCGCCGTCGGCCGCCAGGACGGACACGACCACGGTCTCGACCCGCCCGTCCCAGACCAGGTCGGCGCGGGCCCGCCCCACCCCGGAGTAGCCGCGCGCGAAGTCCTCGTGGTCGGCCACCGACACCGCCCGGTCGAGCGTGCGGATGCGCTGCGGCGCGTTGGCCCGCGCCTGCTCCAGGTCCTCGGGGCCGGCCCAGTCGCGGGCGTCGGCGAGGTTCGCGACCTGCGCGATGCCGCGCGGCCGGCGCACGGGCAGCGACACCTGCCCCGGGGCCGCGGCGCCGTCGGGTCCGATGCCGACCCGGTAGGTGGCGCGCACGTTCTCGACGCCGGTGGGCAGGCGCGAACCGTGGACGCCGTCGCCGAACACGACCTCGGTGCCGCCGTCGGCGTCCTGCCGCACGACGTACGCCTGGTCGTGCGGGCCGGCGTCGTCGAGGGTCGGCACCTCGCGCCACGCGACGCCCTCGACGCGGACCTCGAGCGCCGCGACGGCGCCGGTGGCGGTGGTCGTGGAGCGCACGTAGGTCAGCGGCGGGCGCCGCAGCGCGAAGCGCGGGAACGCGACGCGGCCGTCGCCGCTGCCGAGCACCTGCTGCACGGTCTCGCCGTGGGTGGCGGGCGCCAGGTTGGCCCGGACCGTCACGGTGCCCGGGTGGTACGCGTGGGCCAGGGGCGGGTCGAGGACGAGGCGCTGGGTGCCGTCGGCCTGCGGCGTGACCGCGGTGACGGTGACGGTCTCCACGGCGGGGGTGCCGTCCTCGGACCGGCCGGTGACGGCGACGAGGCGGCCCGCGGGCAGCGGCGGGGCGGTGCCCGCGACGTCCAGCACCGTCGGGGTGCCGCCGGGCACGTCCCCGACGAGCCCGGCCCGCGGCATGAGGTCGGCGTGCAGGTCCTCGGAGACGGCGTGCACGGCGGCCCGTCGCCGGCCGAACTGCTCCAGCCCGTGCGGGACGTCGAGGCGCAGCCGCGTGAGCCGCCCCGACAGGCCGTACCGCGTGGCGCCGTCGGGCGTGACGTCCGTGACCTGGTAGGCCTCCACCGCGCCGAGCTGCTCCAGCACGACCCACGACCCGGCGACCACCTCGGGGTGGTCGCCGTCGAGCTCGACGACGCGCTCGCCGGCCGATGTGACGTCGAAGTCGCTCCACTCGGCGGCGTCGGGCACCCCGGGGGGCCGGGACTGCGCGCTGAACATCCGCGGGTCGGGGGCGTGGTGACCGAACAGGCTGAGGCGCTGCGCCATCCGGTGGACCCGCGGGTGCTGCCGCGCCGCCAGCTCCCGGCCCTCGCGGTACCCGATCCGGCGGTCCAGGGTGAGCCGGGTCCAGCCGTCGCGGAACGCCGGGGAGACGTCGACGGCGACCACCCGGCGGAAGTCCCACGTCTCGGTGGGGTCGCCGTGCGGGTCGGAGGCGCCGAGGCCGGCCCGCTCGTCGCCGACGACCAGGAGCCGGTCGTCCACCCGGACGCCCGGGGTGACGGTGTGCAGCCACACCTCACTGGTCCGGAAGCCGAAGGTCTGCGGCTCGGTGGCGACGGCCGGCACGGCGTTCCACCCCCGGTGCGCCTCCAGCGGTGCCGCGGTCTCGAAGGTCTGCGGGAGGGCGCCCGGGGCGGGCACCGTCTGCACGGGCGTCCCGGCGGGGACGAGCACCGTCTCGGGCGCGCCGGCCGCCGTCTCGACGTCGAAGGCGAGGTCGGCCCGCGCCGCCACGCCCGGACGCAGCTCGTAGCCCAGCGTGCGTGCGAGCTCGCGCACCGAGAGCGGCTCGGTCGCGGTGCGCAGGAACCCCTCCTGGGCGATCCGCTCGGTGTAGAACGAGACGACGTCGGTGACCACGGCCCACGTGTCGAGCAGGGCGCTCGCGGGGTCGTCGGGGCCCAGCGCGGGCAGGGCCTGCCGCATCCGGGCCAGCGCGGCCCCGTGCGGGGCGACCCGCCAGTGCAGCGCGTGCTGGCCGGGCGGGTTCTCGACGCCGACGCCACCGCCGTCGCAGGGGCACGCGTCGCCGGTGCCGGCGTCGCAGGCGCAGCTCATGACCCACCCCCCACGCGCACGACGACGTGGCCGGCCTCGGGGTCGTCGGGGTCGCTGTCGCAGCGCAGCAGCTC
The DNA here is from genome assembly GCF_042728595.1 of Isoptericola sp. NPDC060185. Classification (NCBI taxonomy): domain Bacteria; kingdom Bacillati; phylum Actinomycetota; class Actinomycetes; order Micrococcales; family Promicromonosporaceae; genus Isoptericola; species Isoptericola sp. NPDC060185. The sequence goes on from NZ_JBHWYY010000015.1 coordinate 13,230, forward strand.
GCGCGGGGCGGCGCGCACGACGCCGGCGGCCAGGTCCGCGGCGGCCTGCGCGTCGGTGGCGCCGGCCCTCGAGAACCGTTCGAGCTCCACCCACGCCAGCCCGTCGACCGTCATGGCGGCGGCCACGACGTCCGACAGCCGCAGCGACTGCCCGAACGTGAACCGGTCGGGGTGGAAGAACCCCGGGCGGCCGTCGGGCCGGACCGCGGAGGAGAACACGTCGCGCAGGCGCAGCTCGACGTCCTCGCGCAGGTGCCCCGCCTCGGCGCAGCCCGTCAGCACGATCTCCAGCGGCACGTGCACGGGACGCTCGAGCTCCACGTCGACGCCCGCCATGCGGCGCACCTCGAGCACGGCCGTGACGTCGGCGCGCAGGGCGACGTCGTCCGCACGGGCCACCGGGTCGAGCGTGACCTCCTGGGCGTACCAGGAGCCCGTCCAGCGGCGCCGCGCCACGGCACGCTGCGTGCCCGGGTCCAGCTCGGCGACGGCGGCGTAGTCGGGCGAGGTGACCGCGCGCAGCTGCCGTCGGAACGCCGCCGGGGCGAGCTGGCGCACCCGTTCGAGGTCCTCGGGGTCCTCGCCGCCCGCGGACGGCAGCGGGTTCCAGACCGCGGGCGCGTCGCCCGGGATCGCGCGGCGGGGGTCGGCCGGCGGAAGGACGCGGACCAGCCTGTCCGCGGACACGTGGCCCGCCGTGCCCCCGCCCAGCCGGTAGGAGGCGACCACGGCGGAGGCGGGGGCGGGCCGCCGGCCGTTCGTCCCGTCGCCGAACCGCAGCCGCGCCACCCCGCCCTGCTCCGGCTCGACGACGACGTGCGCGTCGAGCCGCCCGCTGCCGACCAGGTCGGGCCGCGGGGTCCACTCCCGCAGCCCGTCCCACAGCGTGAGGGCGGCCGCGGCGCGGGTCGGGTCCGGGTGGGCCAGGGCGGCAGCCGAGGCCGACGCCGGCAGCCGCGGGTCGACGAACGCGAGGCCCGGGCGCCGCAGCCGCGGACGGTAGGCGCCCTGTGCGGGCGCCGCCGGGGCCGTGGGCGGCACGAGCGGGTCGGCGCGCACGCTCGCCCCGTGGTCGGCGACGACGACGTTGGCGAGGGCGACCGCGCGGACCGCGTCGGGGTCGCCCTCGCGGACCGTGAGCGGGCCGGGCAGGGCGTCGGCCGGCGACCACGCGAGCTCCCACACCGACCGCCCCGCCACGGCGTCGAGGTGGCGCCGCGCGTCGCGCACCAGGCGCACGGCGTAGCGCCGGTCGGGCGGGCCGCCGGCGGGGCTCCCGCCCGCGGGTTGCTCCGCGAGGACCAGCAGGTCGCCCGCCGCGAGTCCCGGGTCCTCGCCGACCGCCGTGGCGACGAAGGCGGCGGTGCTGCCGGCGGGCAGGCAGTGGTCGGCGTCGCCCCAGGCGTGCAGGGGCAGGGCGTTGCGCGAGCGCGTGGCGACGAGGTCCTGCGCGGTCTCGAACACGGTGGCGCCGGCGTCGGCCGCCTCCAGCGGCGAGCCTGCCGGGACCGCGGGGGGCAGGTCGCACACGGGTGTCCCGCGCGGGACCGGGACGTCGGCCGCGGTCGGGGTGGTGACGGCCAGCAGTGCGCGGGCGGCGCAGCCCTCGTGGACGGTGTAGCCGAGCAGACGCGCGTGCCGGCGCACCGAGGTGCGGCGGCGCGCGGTGCCGAGGTAGGCCTCGACGGCGACGGCGTCCTGCCAGGCGGCGAGGCGGTCGCCGACGGCCGCGAACAGCTCGACGAGCATGACGGCCGGGTCGGCCGGGTTGGTGTCGCCCCAGCCGGGCAGGAGGGTGGTGAGCCGGTCCAGGAGCCGGGTGCGCAGGGCCTCGTAGTCACGCGCGAGGTAGTCCCCGGGCAGCAGGTCCTCCGGCTGCGGGGCGCCTCCGGGGGAGGGCGCGCAGTCGAGATCGGTGGGGCAGTCCACGGTGAACGTGAACGGCGCGTCGGCCAGGGCGGCGTCGACGCCGGCGGGGGCGGCGGCCCCGGCCGGGTCGCCGGGGTCGACGAGCCGTACCCGGTAGGTGGACCAGTCGCCCGAGGAGGTCGTGCGCACCACGAGGGTGCGGCGGCGGGCGTCGTCGTCGGGGAGGCCGCCCGGGGCGCGCAGCGCCCGGTCGACGAGGGTGCGGTCGGCCGCGATGACGCCGGGGACGTCGGCGTCGGGCGCGGCGGGCTCCGTGCCCGTGCCCACCACCCGCGCGGCGGGGAAGGCCCACGAGACGCCCACGGGGTTGAGGGCCGGGTCGACGCGCACGCCGCCCGTCACAGTCACGTGCGCCGCGCCCCAGCTGCCCGGCACGGGGCCGTTGACGAGGCGGACCAGGAGGGTGCGCTGCTCGGGCGCCCCGGCGACGTGGCCCGGCGACCCGCGGTGGTTGGAGAGCACCTCGACGACGTCGATCCCGTCGACGCCCGCTCGGCCCCGCAGCAGCGCGCGCCGCGCCTCCAGGTCGACCGCGGCCGTCAGCAGCCCGCCCTCGCCGGTCACGGCGCACCCCCGGTCATGGCGCACCCCCGGTGACGGTCACCGTGCGGCGTTCCTCGCCCGTCGTCGCGGCCAGCGGCAGGTACTCCACGACCACCTCCAGACGAGCGTCCACGGCGGTGACCCGCACGTCCTCGACGCGCAGCAGATCACCGAGCCACCGCTGGAGCGCGCCGTGCACCAGCGCCTGCGTGGACCGCGCCAGGGCATCGTCCGTGGGTGCGAACACCAGCCGCCCGACGCCGCTGCCGAAGTCGGGCCGGTTGACGCGCTCGCCCGGTGCGGTGAAGAGCACCTGCTCGACCAGGCCGCGGACGTAGTCCGCGTCGTCGACCATGGCGGTGCGGCCGCGGCCGTCGAGGGCGAGCGGGAAGGCGACGTGCCGCGGCGCCCAGGCGCGCCGGGGGATCTCGCTCATGTCGCACGCACCCGGACCTGCGTCGACGAGACCACCAGCGGGACCCCCGTCGGGACGCACTGCCCCGGGGCGGCCTGGATCGCGAGCGGCTGCTGCATCGAGGTGACGCGCACCGTGCCGACGGTGAAGGATCCGCTGACGCACGGGCCGTTGCCCGCCGTCGGGGGCGGGAAGGTGCAGCCGGCGATCGACCACGGCGGGGCGAGGAGGACCGCCGGGCTGCCGCCCAGGCTGACGCGCGCGGCCACGCCGCCCGCCGTCGCCCGGCCCTGGTGGGCGCACGCGACCGACGCGGCCGTCGAGAGCAGGTAGCCGGGCATCACGTCACCTCCAGCGCGCCGTCGTTGATGGACACCGACGCGGCCGTCAGGGCGATCTTGTTCTTGCCCATCGAGATCTCCACACCCGTGCTGGTGGCCTTGATGTCGACCGGCACGGCCACGGCGGGGGAGCCGACCTGCACGGTGACCCCGCCCCCGCCCGGCACGTCGCTGAGCCGGAGCGTGATCGCGTCGGTGCGCAGCAGCTTGACCTGCTCGACGGCAGGGCTGGCCGGCACCTCGCCCGTGCCCCAGAAGCAGCCGCCGACGATCGGCTGGTACGGGTCGCCGCCCTCGAACTCGACCCACACGTGGGCCCCGACCGGCGGCACGAGGAACAGGCCCACCTGGTTCCCGGCGTACGGGGTGCACGGCAGCGCCCAGCTCAGCGTGCCCTCCCCGAGGACCGCCGGGCAGGACACCTGCACCCGGCCGAGCTGCAGCGGGTCGAGCGTGTTCTCGACCTTGCCGCGGTACTTGCCGTAGAACCGGCGGGCGCCGTCGCCCGGGACCCCGTCCATCAGACCCTCACCACCGGGACGGTCGCGCCGAGCCCGTCGCGCGACAGCGAGAAGTCCGCGGCGTACGAGCCCCGGTCCACGCGGTGCACCACCTGGCGCACGTACCAGAGGCCGTCGTGCGACCAGCCGGCGCCGCGCACCCCGACGAGCCCGCGCGGCCGCAGCACCTCCCCGTACACGGACCCGTCGAGGCTGCCGTCGCAGGTGACGCTGTCGGCGGAGCGGTCCGTCGCCGCCTGGGCGCGCGCGAACGCCGTGGCCGCGCCCACGCCGGAGTCGCGGAACTGGCGCACCCGCAGGTCCTGCTGGTGCGCCGCCCATGTCGGGGCCGCGGACAGCGGGACGCGCAGCGCGCCCACGGTGCGCACGGGCAGCGTGGCGCCCAGCCGCGCGTCGGTGACCCGGCCCTCCTGCAGCTCCGGCGTGAGCACGTCCTCGCGGAAGCGCAGCGACCCCGTGACGGTCGTGGCCGGGCCGAGGCCCGTCGAGAGCGCCGGCTGGGGCAGCCCCTCGCGCACCGGTGGCCCCCAGAAGAGCGTCGAGGTACCGGGGACCGGGCCGGGGGAGACGTAGCAGACGTACCCGTGCCGCGCCGCGAGGAGCTGCAGGTGCTCCCAGTCGGTGCCCTGCTGGGTGGGCGTGCGCTCGACGGGCAGGGGCGGGTCGAGGTCGGCCGGGGGCACGACGGCCGGCACCAGGCCGTGCGGGGCGTACCGGGCCGCGACGGCCAGCACCTGCAACGAGTCCTCCAGCCCCGGGTGCTCGGCGGAGACCTCCTGCCGGTCCAGCAGCAGGGACAGGTCCTGGCCCGTGAGCCGCAGCTCGGCCGCCGCGTCCCGGCCGCCGGGTGTCAGCTCGGTCTCGGTGACGAGCCCGTCGGCGAGCACGTGCGGCACGACGCCGATCGTCAGGACGAGGACGACGCGCGAGCCCGCCCGGATCGGCGCCGTCGGCCCGACGACGGGGGAGTCGAACGCCGCGGTGGGGCCGGACCGCCCCGCGTCGAGGGTGACCGTGAACGCCGAGCGCGCCGCGTCCGACTCCGTCACCGTCACCGACCGCACCCGCGCCGCGACGTCCGGCGGCAGCGGCACGGGCACCGTCGGCCCGGCCAGCACGGTGAGGTGCACGCCCAGGTCCGCGGTCATCGCGGCACCCCCGCCCCCGGCACGCCGGGAACCCCGGGCAGCGGGACCACGATGACGGTGCCCACCGCCTCGTCGTCGACGAGGTCGTCGGGGTCGAGGGCGGCGTTGGCGTCGCAGATCCGCCAGAACCCCAGAGGGTCGCCCGTCAGGGTGAAGCTCAGCAGGTCGAGGCGGTCGCCCGGCGCCACCGTGCGGCGCGCCGATGTCGTCGCGTCCGACGGCGGGGGCGGGAACCGGCGACGGTAGTGGCCGACGAGCCGGCGCTCGCCGTCGGCCGTCGTCACCTCGAGCGTCGTGGTGGGCACGCCGTCGTACCGGGACATCTCACGCCCCCTGCGCCAGGCGGGCCACGCCCAGAGCGCCGGCCGCCGCAGCGAGCTGCTCCCGCACCGTCTGGTGGGCGAGGAAGAGCGCGTGCGCCGGGTCGGTCGGCGCGAGGTCGTCGTAGGTGAGCACCTGCAGCGACAGGTCGACGGCCGCGCGCGTGGGGACCAGGGTCGCGGCGTCGAACGCCTGCTCCGTGACGGTGACGCTCTCCAGCTTCACGGGCACCACGAGCCCGGGACCCCAGGCGAGCACCGCCAGCGGCGCGCGCGGCGGCAGCACCTCGATCGTCCCCGCGGCCAGGAGCACGGTGTTGGCGACGACGCGGGCCACGCTCGGGTACAGCAGCATCTCCAGCACCGCCAGGCCCGCCGACACGCCCGACGCGGTCGCGAGGGGGTCCCCGACCTCCAGCCCGTCGGTGGCGTCGAGCTCCACCTTCATCGCGATGGTCTGCGTGGGCGCCCCGTACACCCGGTCGACCTCCGCGGCGCCCCCGCCGGACGGCGCGCGCGGGCGCAGCGTGCGCGTCACCTCGTCCGGGTTGTACTGGAACAGCGCGACGCGCGACAGCGCGGAGACCGGGTCGACGGCGACGATCGCGCCGGGCACCGTCCGCGGCGTGCCGGGAAAGCTGCTCATGGCCCGGATCGTGCCCCGGGCACGTCACCGTGCTGTCAACCGGCCGTCACCGGCCGTCACCGGCCGGCCCCGTGTCCGGCCGTCACCGGCCGTCACCGGCCGGCCCCGTGTCCGGCCGTCGCCGCGGCGCCCGTGCCGCGGCGGGCCGGGAGCCGCGGGTGAAATCGTCCGCTGGGGCAGCCGGTCCACCCGCGGCGTCGTATCACGGAGGAAGGCGACCGGATCTTTCCGGACGTGAGGACACGCCGCCTCGCCCGCGGACGACGACGACGCGTCGACCGGCCGCGGCGCACGGCCGCCCGCACCACCGGGGGTGAAGGGTGTCGGAACGGACGAGTCCCGCGCACGGGCCTGCGGCCCGGCAGCCTGCCGTGCGGATCCGTCTCCTCGGGGCGTTCGAGATCGAGGTCGACGACGCGTCCGTGTCCCTGCCCGTGGGCGCGCAGCGGCTCGTGGCCATGCTCGCCCTGCGCGGCCGCACGGGCCGCAGCCGCCTCGCCGGCCTGCTGTGGCCGGACACCCTCGAGCAGCGGGCCCTCGCCAGCCTGCGCACCGGCATCTGGCGCGTGAACCAGGCCGCCGCGGGGCTCGTGCGTGCGGCGCACGGCGTCGTCGAGCTCGGCCTCGGGCCGGACAGCGACGTCGACCGTCTCATCTCGGCGTCCAGGGCCGTGCTCGGCGGGCACGTCGACGACGGCGACGAACCGCCCGACCTCGCCACCGGCGAGCTGCTCCCCGACTGGGAGGACCCGTGGCTCGAGGCCGAGCGCGAACGCCTGCACCAGCTGCGCCTGCACGTGCTGGAGGCCACCGCGACCCGCCTCGCCGAGCGGGGCCGTTACGGCCTGGCCCTCGAGGCGGCGCTCGCGGCCCTGCGCGCCGACGACCTGCGCGAGAGCGCCCACCGTGCGGTCATCGCCATCCACCTGGCCGAGGGCAACGTCGCCGAGGCCTGCCGCGCCTACGACCTGTGTCGCCGCACCCTGCATGCGGAGCTCGGGATCGAGCCGTCGCCGTCGACCTCCGGGCTCGTGCGCCCCTGGGGCGGCGCGGCACGACCGGCGCCCGTCGCGGCCCCCGTCGTGGCGCCGGTCGTCGCTGTTCCCGTGGCGTCGCGGCGGCCTCAGTCGGCGCCGGCGTCGCGGGTGCCGGCGTCCTCGCTCCCCGCAGGGGTCTCGGGATCCGCCGCCCAGAGCAGGGCCGCGTTCTCGGCCTCGTAGTCCTCCGACTCCTCGACCCGGGCCCCACCGGTGCGGGCGCGGGCCGCGCGGGTGCACGCCACGACGGCGACCGCGACAGCGAGGAGCAGCAGGACGCGGCGCCCGCTCGGGCCGCGGCCGTCGGGGCCGCGACGGTCGGAGCCTGCGCGCGTGCGGTCCTTCGTCGCCCGGTGGCCCATCGTCCTCATCCCTTCCGCAGGAGCGCGGCGACGGTCCGGGGGCCGATCTCGGCGTCCGCCGCGACCCCCAGCCAGCGCTGCACCCGCTTCCACCGGCCGGCGAACACGGAGCCGGCGACCCCGTCGAGGGCCGCGCCTCGCAGCCCGGCCACGACCTGCGCCACCCGCACGGCGGGCCCGCGGCTGCCCGGCTTCACGCCACGGAGCGAGGAGTACCAGGTCTGCGGTCCGACGATCCCGTCGACCGTCACGTCGGCCCGCCCCTGGAAGGTGCGGGTGGCGCGGTCCAGGGCGTCGTCGAACGTGCCGACCAGGGCCCCGGCGTACACGCCCTCCGCGGCCAGGACACCGGCCCACAGCCGTACCCATGCCGGCCGCCTGCTGCCGCGTCGCAGGGTGGGAGGGCGGTGGGGTCGGAGCGTCGCCGAGCGGGCGAGCGGGCGGCGGAGCGCGGTCCGGCCGGCGCCCCTGCTGGCGCCCCGCCCACGCCGCCGTGCTCCCCGGTCCTCGGCCGGGCAGTAGACCAGGTGCCACGGCTCGTTGACGCGGCGGCCCTCCGTCTCGGTCCACCCGTGCTCGCGCAGGATCGGGTACGCCTTCGCCCGCCGCGGGTTGCCCCACTCGCCGACGCCGCCGAAGTCCTGCACGTCGACGGCGAGGGCCCAGCCGTGGTTGGAGTACCCGGGGACCGCGGCGGCCGCACCCCCGACGCGCCCCCAGGTCGACCCGTCGTAGCGGCGGTAGTCGCCGAAGGGGCTGCGGGCGCCGCGCCGGTAGCGCTGGAAGAAGAACGCCTGCTGCTCGCCCAGCGAACGGTTCCACCCGCGCACCGTGAGCTGCAGCCCCGTGCCGGCCCGCACGTCGTCGACCGCGCGGTTCCACGATGCCGCCGCGTCCTTGCGCAGGAACGCCCGCGACCGCCCGTCCGTGCCGTGGCGGCCGTGCGGCCTCAGCTCGTCGAGCACCGCGGACGGGACGCAGCCGTTGCGGTAGGACCTGCCGCGGAACCGCATCGTCGTCATGGCGCACTCCTTGAGCCGGGCCGACGGGACGGCCTGCGTCGGCGCCCGGGACCCAGCGTCGCGCGTCGTCGTCACCGGCCTGTCACGGGGTCGTCATCGCTGCCCGTGGCGACCGCCGACGGCGTGCGCGCTCACGGCGTCACGCGCTCACGCGCTCACGCCGCGGTCGGGGGCGGTCATGTCTCCGGTGGGCGGGACGCCGTCGGCGAGCCCGTAGTGCAGGAAGACGACGCCCTTCGGGCTGGCGGCGGGCGGCGCGAGGAGCGTGAGGTTCGTGGGTACCTCGCCCCCGTCGAACAGCTTCTTCCCGCCCCCGAGGACGATGGGGTGCAGCCACAGGTCCAGCCGGTCGAAGAGCTTCTCGGCCAGCAGGGTCTGCACGAGGTCGAGGCTGCCGACGACGCGCACGTGCTCGTGCCGGTCGCGGATCTCGCGCACGGCGGCGGGCAGGTCGGGCCCGAGCTGCGACGAGCCGGACCAGGACAGGTCGGGGGCGCCGCGGGACGCGACGTACTTGGGGATGCTGTTGAAGAGCGCGCCGAACTGGTCGTCCTGCTGGGGCCAGTAGGCGGCGAAGACGTCGTACGTCCTGCGGCCGAGGAGGAGCGCGTCGGTGCCCTCCGCGTACGCGGCCGCGATCTGCTCCCCGGCGACGTCGTCGAGCAGGGGCGCCTGCCAGCCCCCGAAGGCGAATCCGTCCGCCGTGTCCTCGTCCGGCCCGCCGGGGGCCTGGGCGACGAGGTCGAGCGTGGCGAAGATCTCGAGGTGGATGAGGCCCATGGTTCCTCCTGGCGCGGGGCGGCTGGTCGAAAGAGGAGACCGGCCGCCCCGCGCGGAATCATCGCGAGGGCTCAGACCAGGGGTGCGAGCGGGTTGTCCACGGCAGGTCCGTCGATCACCGGCCCGGATCCGGTGAACCGGATCCGGGACAGCCAGACGAGGCGGCCCGGGTCCTGGTTGACGTGGTCGGGCTGCCACGCGTGGTAGACGTACCACCAGTGCGGCCCGACCTTGATCGGCATGCCGTGACCCGAGCCCGCTGCGACGTCGTTGCTGGCCAGGATGGGCCCGTCACCCTGCTTGGTCCAGGGGCCCGTGAGGGCCGGGGCGCTCGCCCAGCACACGCCGTACGAGTCGTTCCAGAACTCGCCGGTCGAGTAGAAGCAGTAGTACCGCCCCTGGTGCACGACCACCGAGGCGCCCTCGATCGTGTACTTCTCGTACGGCTGGTCCATCCCGAACAGCCGCTGCGGCTCGCCCACCAGCTCGAGACCGTCGTCGGACAGCCGCTGCAGGTAGATGTACGACGGCAGGCCGTCGTGGTTGCCGTCGTTCTTCCACAGCAGCCAGAGCGTGCCGTCGGCGTCCCGGAACGGGGAGGCGTCGATGCTCCCGCCCTGGTCGGACTGGTCGATCAGCGGGGCGGTGCGGTCGTCGACGAACGGTCCCGTGGGCGAGTCGGAGACCGCGACGGAGACGGCCTGCTGGTCGATGTCGGCCCGCCACGCCGTGTAGTACGCGAGGTAGCGGTCGCCCGTCGCGATCACCTCGGGCGCCCAGTGCCGGCCGGGCCGGCACCAGGAGGCGAGCTGCGGCATGGCGTTGCCGGCAGGGGCCCAGTGCACGAGGTCGGGCGAGGTCAGCACGGGCATGGCGCCCGCCGCGCCGTTGGTCGCGTAGAGGTAGAACGCCCCGTCCGCGGCCAGCACGGCGGGGTCGGGGTTGTTCGTCGGGATGACGGGGTTCTGGTACCCCTTCGGTGACACGGCCGCGGCGGGCGTCGCGGTCAGGGCGACGGCCGCGCCGAGGCCGCCGGCCGCCGCGAGGACGGCGCGGCGGGTGAAGGTCGTGGTGCTCGACGTATGGTGCAACGTTGCGCCTTTCGTTCGATGCGGTGACGGGCATCGACGCCCGTCGCTGGCGCGACGAAGGTACATCGTTGACTCAAAGGTGCGCTCAGGCGACACGCCTCGGACGGGAATGCGCCGCCTCGCCACAAAACCTTCCACTGTGAGGTTTTCAGGGGTTAGGCTCGTTCCTGGCTTCCGGCGTTCCACCTTGCACTTCTGGGTGCGTGTCGGCGGAAGACGTCGTCGACCCATCGCTGAAGGAGCACCAGATGACTCTCACATCCGTGCAGCTGTACTCGCTGCGGGATGCCATCGCCGCCGACCTCGACGCCGCCGTCGCGCGGGTTCGTGAGATCGGGTACGAGCACGTCGAGCCGTACGCGTTCGTCGAGCGCGTCGCCGACTTCGAGCGCGCGTTCGCCGCGACGGGCCTCGCCGCGCCGTCGAGCCACGCCGCGGTCATCGACGCCGCCGACCCCGACGTCGTCTTCGACGCCGCCGCGCGCCTCGGCATCGGCATCGTCATCGACCCGTTCGTCCCGACCGAGCGCTGGCAGACCGCCGACGACGCGAAGCGGCTCGCCGAGCGCGTCAACGAGCTGACGGTCCGCGCCGCGGGCCACGGCCTGCGGTTCGGGTACCACAACCACCAGTGGGAGTTCACGAACACCGTCGGCGGCCGCGCCGTCTTCGAGATCTTCGCCGAGCAGCTCGACCCCGAGGCCGTCCTCGAGGTGGACACGTTCTGGGCCACCGTCGGCGGCGCCGACGCCCCCGCCGTGCTCACGACGCTCGGCGACCGGGTCGTGGCGATCCACGTCAAGGACGGCGAGGTGTCCGGAGACATCGCCACCGTGCTCCCGTCCAGCGAGAGCGCCCTCGACGTCCCGCCCGCGCTCAAGGCCGCCTACGAGAACCAGGTGCCCGCGGGCCAGGGCGACGTCGACGTGCCGGCGATCCTCGCCGCCGCGCCGCAGGCCATCCGCGTGGTCGAGTTCGACTCGTACGCCGGCGACGTCTTCGAGGGCATCGCCTCCTCCCTCGCGTGGCTGCGGGAGAACGACAAGTGAGCCGCGTCGGCGTCGGCATCATCGGTGCCGGGAACATCTCGACGCAGTACCTGGAGAACCTCACGCAGTTCGCCGACGTCGAGGTCCTCATGGTCGCCGACCTGCTGCTCGACCGGGCCCAGACCCAGGCCGAGGCGTACGGCGTCGCTGCGTGGGGGACCGACGAGGAGCTCCTCGCGCGCGACGACATCGAGATCGTCCTCAACCTGACGACCCCGGCCGTGCACGCCGAGGTGGACCGTCAGATCATCGCGGCGGGCAAGCACGTGTGGAGCGAGAAGCCGATCGCGACCGACCATGCGTCCGCCGCGGCGCTGCTGGCCGAGGCGGAGGCGAAGGGCCTGCGCGTCGCGTGCGCGCCGGACACCGTGCTCGGCGCGGGCATCCAGTCCGGCCTGCGCGCCATCGCCCGCGGGGACATCGGCGAGCCGCTCACGGCCACGACGATGTTCCACGTGCCGGGCCCCGAGGCGTGGCACCCGGACCCTGACTTCCTGTATGCCACGGGCGCGGGCCCGCTGTTCGACATGGGCCCGTACTACGTCACGACCCTCGTGCACGCGCTCGGCGCGGCCGCGCGGGTGCAGGCCGTGTCGTCGCGGTCGCTCGACAAGCGGACGATCGCGTCGGGCCCGCGGGCGGGGGAGTCGTTCCCCGTCGAGGTGCCCACGCACCACGCGGCGCTCATCGAGTTCCGCGGCGGGCAGTCGGCGCAGTCGACCTTCTCGTTCCAGCACGCGCTGCCGCGCGCGGGCTTCGTCGAGATCAACGGCACGCTCGGCACCCTCTCGCTGCCGGACCCGAACAACTTCGACGGCGAGTCCACGCTGTGGCGCTACGGGCAGGACGAGCCCGTGACGATCCCGGCCACCGGCTCCACCTGGGGCCGGGGCACGGGTGTCGTCGAGCTGGCGCGCGCGATCCGCGCGGGCCAGCCCGAGCGGGCGTCCGGCGCCGTCGCGCTGCACGTCCTCGACGTCCTGCTGGCCGTCCGGGACGCCGCGGAGTCCGGCGCGGCGGTGGACGTCACCTCGACGGTCGACGCGCCCCCGCCCCTGCCGGAGGACTTCGACCCGGCGTCGGCGACCTTCTGAGCCGTCGACACCCGCCTTCCACCAAGCGATCCCTCGCGCCATCGGTCTCGATGGCGCGAGGGATCGCTTGCTGAAAGGCAGTCCGGCCGGGTCGGTCCGGATCGGTCCGGATCGATCCGGGCCGGTCCGGTCGGTTCAGTCGCCGCTCGACGGCGTGTCCGTGGGGGGCGGCGGCACCAGCCGCTCCAGGAGCTCGAGCACGCGCGCGCCGTCGACGGCGCCGGGGTCGAGCAGCCACTGCACCTGGATGCCGTCCGACGCCGCGACCGCCAGGGCCGCGAGGTCCGCGGCGTCGACGGCGGGGTCGATGCGGCCCGCCTCCTGGTCGGCGCGGACCTGCTCGGCGAGCTCGCCGCGCACGCGCGCGAAGCGCTGCCGGAAGAACTCGCGCGTCACCGGGTGGCCCTCGCCCGCGGCGTCGCCCGCCAGGGTCGTGTAGAGCTGCACGAGCCCCGGCACGTCGCGGTTGAGCACGGCGCTCTCGCGCATCCGCCCGACGGCGGACGGCGGCAGCGGGCTGCTCTCGTCGCGCTGCCCCTCGTGTGCGCGGTAGACCTCGATCAGGAGGTCGTCGCGGGAGGGGAAGTAGTGCCGCAGCGTGGCGTGCGAGACGCCGACCGCGTCGGCGACCGACCGGAGCGAGGACGCGTCGACCCCGTGCTCCGCGACCATCCGGAGCACCTGCTCCAGGATCTGTGCGCGGCGGGCCGCGCCCTTCGCGTACCCGCGCCGGGGTGCCGCCTCGTCGCCCGCCGCAGCCCCCGCATCGCTCACCGGGCCAACCTACCGATGTTCTGCCGTTATTCGGTGGGGCGAGCGCCGGTGCCGGTGCTACGTTCGGCGCCGTCCGCAGGACAGTCCTGCGGCCTACCACCCGCCCCGGAGGGGACCGTGACCCGTTCGACGAGCCGTCGTCAGGCCGATGCCGGCCTGCGCCTCGTCGTGCCCGCGTCCCTGGGTGCCGAGGCGCTGCGATACGAGAAGCCGCGTCCCGAGGGCGGGAGCACGACCTGAGCGACACCTGACTCAGCCACCCGAGCCGCCCCTGGGACCACGTCCCGAGGGCGGCTCTCGTCGTCCTGCGGGCAGCTCCATGGCGCCGTCCTGGCGCCGTCGCGAAGAACCACCACGCACCCACCTGGAGGGGGTGCTCATCATGATCGAGAACACGACCGCGACCCACGCCTTCCCCGTCCCGCTGAGCGGGGCGCGCGCCGACACGCTGATGTGGGCCCACGAGCACGAGGTCGAGCCGGCGGCCCTTGCCCAGCTGCGCAACATCGCCGCGCTGCCGTGGGTCGAGGGGGTGCGCGTCATGCCGGACGTCCACCTGGGCAAGGGTGCGACCGTGGGTTCCGTGATCGCCATGCGCGACGCCGTCTCGCCGAACGCCGTCGGCGTCGACATCGGTTGCGGCATGATCGGCGTGCGGACCTCGCTGACCCTGGAGGACCTGCCCGACGATCTCGGCTCGGTCCGGTCGCGCATCGAGGCTGCCGTCCCGGTCGGGTTCCACGCCCACGCCGAGCCTGTCGACCCGCACCGGCTGCGCTCCATCGCAGGGAACGGCCCGGCCGAGGCCGCGCGCGGCGCCGACGCGTTCTGGACGCGGTTCGGTGCGCTGCACGGGAGGGTGTCGGACATCGAGGACCGGGCGCGGCGGCAGCTCGGGACACTAGGTGGCGGAAATCATTTTGTGGAGATATGTGCTGATATGTCCGGTTCGATCTGGCTCCAACTCCACTCGGGGTCGAGGAACATCGGCAAGACGCTGGCCGAGCAGCACGTGGCCGTCGCGAAGCGGTTGGACCACAACCAGGGCCTGGTGGACCGCGAGCTCGCGGTGTTCCTCGGCGGCACTCCCGAGATGGACGCCTATCTCGCTGACCTGTGGTGGGCGCAGGAGTACGCCGCGCGGTCGCGCGCGGTGATGATGACCCTCGTTGTCGACGCCGTGCGGGCGTCGTTCCCGGGCCGGGGGATCCGGTTCGACGAGGCCGTCAACGTGCACCACAACTACGTCGCGGTCGAGCAGGTCGACGGCCAGGAGCTGGTCGTGACCCGCAAGGGCGCGATCCGGGCGGGCCGGGGCGACCTCGGCCTCATCCCGGGCTCGATGGGCACCGGCTCGTACATCGTGCGCGGGCTCGGCAACCCGGACTCGTACTGGTCGGCGTCGCACGGCGCCGGTCGGCGGATGTCCCGGACGAGGGCGAAGAAGACCTTCACCCTCGACGACCTCGCCGCCCAGACGGCGGGCATCGAGTGCCGCAAGGACGCCGGGGTGCTCGACGAGATCCCCGGGGCATACAAGGACCTCGACGCGGTGATCGCGGCGCAGTCCGACCTCGTCGAGGTGGTGGCCCGGCTCCGCACGCTGCTCTGCGTCAAGGGCTGACGGCGTCGCGGGCGAGGGGTGTGTCCGGTCGGAAGGGACCTCGAAAGTCTCGCCGGCCGGGCATGCCTCTCGCCGCAGTGCGTGCATCGGCGACCTGGCGTACCACCGGATCATGCCTTCGACGGAGAGCGGCACGACGACGCTGCGGACCATTACCACGGACGTGCCGGCGCGCCTGGACCGGCTGCCGTGGGCGCGGTGGCACTGGATGATCGTCATCGGGCTGGGGACGGTGTGGATCCTCGACGGGCTCGAGGTGACGATCGTCGGCAACCTGTCCGACGCCCTCAAGGGGGACACCGGGCTCGGCCTGACCAGCGCGGACATCGGCCTCGCGGGCGCGGTGTACGTGACGGGCTCGTGCCTGGGAGCCCTGGTGTTCGGTCAGCTCACCGACCGGTTCGGGCGTAAGCGGCTCTTCATCCTCACGCTGCTCGTGTACCTCGTGGGCACCGTGCTGACGGCGTTCTCGATGAACCCGCTGTACTACTTCGCGATGCGGTTCGTCACCGGCTTGGGCATCGGCGGCGAGTACGCGGCGGTGAACTCGGCGATCGACGAGCTGATCCCTGCGAAGTACCGCGGCCGCATCGACATCGCGATCAACGGCTCGTACTGGGTCGGAGCGGCGGGCGGCGCGCTGCTCACCATCCCGCTGCTCAACCCGGAGCTGATCCCGGCGTGGCTGGGCTGGCGGCTGTGCTTCGCGCTGGGCGCGGTGCTCGGCCTGTGCGTCCTGTTCGTGCGGCGCAACGTCCCCGAGAGCCCTCGCTGGCTGTTCATCCACGGGCGCGAGAAGGACAGCGAGCGGATCGTGGCGGGCATCGAGGACCGCGTGCGCGAGCAGGACGGCGTCCAGCTCGACGAGCCCGGGGAGACGATCACCGTGCGCCAGCGCCACACCATCGGCCTCGGGCGCATCGCGCGGACCGTCTTCGCGGACTACCCGCGGCGCACGGTGCTCTGCCTCGCGCTGTTCGTGGGGCAGGCGTTCCTGTACAACGCGTTCTTCTTCACCTTCGGCGACACGCTGCAGACGTTTTTGGGCGTCGGGCAGACCGGTACCTACATCGCCCTGTTCGCGGTGAGCAACTTTCTCGGGGCGCTGGTCCTCGGGCCGCTGTTCGACCGGGTGGGGCGGGTGCGGATGATCTCCGCGACGTACATCGTCTCGGGGGTGCTGCTGGCGGTCGCGGGCCTCATGCTCGGCGGGCTGACGGCCTGGACGCTGACCCTCTTCGGGATGGGGATCTTCTTCGTGGCGTCGGCGGGCGCCAGCTCGGCGTACCTCACCGCGAGCGAGGTGTTCCCGATGGAGACCAGGGCGCTGTGCATCGCGTTCTTCTACGCGATCGGCACCGCGGTCGGCGGGATCACCGGCCCGCTCCTGTTCGGGAGGCTGATCGAGTCGGCGGGCGAGGCCCAGGACATCTCCGGGATCGCCGTCGGGTACTACATCGGCGCGGCCCTCATGGTCGCGGGCGGGGTCGTGGCGATGTTCCTCGGGGTCGGTGCCGAGCGGAAGTCCCTGGAGGACGTGGCGACGCCGCTGTCGGCGCAGGACGCGGAGCGCGACGCCGACGGGTGAGCGCGCCACGGTGCCCGGCCGTCCCGGGCTGACCAGCGGATTGGGACGAGTGATACCCCCCGGGGTATTGTCGAGCCATGATCGACAGCACCGCACCCGCCCCCTCGACCTCGCCCACCCGCGCGCGGCGCATCGTCGTCGTCGGGGGAGTGGCGGGCGGCATGAGCTGCGCCGCCCGCGCCCGCCGCCTCGACGAGTCGGCCGAGATCGTCGTCCTCGAGCGCGGCCCGCACGTCTCGTTCGCGAACTGCGGCCTGCCCTACCACGTGGGCGGCGAGATCCCCGACGCCGACAAGCTGCTCGTGCAGACGCCCGCGTCCCTGCGCGCGTCGCTCGACCTGGACGTGCGCACCGGCCACGACGTCACCGCCGTCGACACCGCCCGCCGCGTCGTGGTGGCGCGCACCGCAGGCGGCGACGTCGAGCTGCCCTACGACGCGCTCGTGCTGTCCCCGGGCGCGCGCGCCGTGCGCCCGCCGGTCGAGGGCCTCGACTCGCCGCGCGTGCGCACGCTGCGCACCGTCGACGACGCCCGCGCGCTGCGCGCCCAGGTGGAGGCCGGGGCCGGCCGCGCCGTCGTGCTCGGCGCCGGCTTCATCGGCGTCGAGGCGGCCGAGGCGCTGGCGCTCGCGGGCCTGGACGTCACCCTCGTGGAGCTCGGCGCGCACGTGCTGCCGCCGCTCGAGGACGAGGTCGCCCAGCCGGTGACCGCGGAGCTGCGCCGCCTCGGCATCACCGTACGCACGGGCGTCGGCGCCCGGGCCCTGCGCCCGGCCGAGGACGGCACCCACGACCTCGTCGTCCTGGACGACGGGACCTCGGTCCCGGCCGACGTCGTGGTCCTGTCCGTGGGCGTGCGTCCCGACACCGAGGCCTTCGCGGCCGCGGGCATCGAGACCGAGCGCGGCGCCATCGTCGTGGACGAGCACGGCCGCACCTCCGCCCCGGGCGTGTGGGCGGTGGGCGACGCGGTCGTGCAGACCGACGCCGTCACCGGCGTGCGTCGGCCGGTCGCGCTGGCCGGCCCGGCGAACCGCGCGGGCCGCCTCGTCGCCGACCACATCGTGCGCCCCGAGACCGCGCGGCCGCTGCCCGCACCGCTCGGCACCGCCGTCGTCCGCGTCGGCGAGCTGACCGCGGCCACCACGGGCGCGAACCGCGCCGCGCTCGACGCCGCCGGGATCGCGTACCGCACCCTGCACCTGCACCCGAACCAGCACGCCGGCTACTTCCCGGGCGCGCGCCAGCTGCACCTCGTGCTGCACGTGCGCGCCGACGACGGCCTGCTGCTCGGCGCCCAGGCCGTCGGCCAGGACGGCGTCGACAAGCGGGTCGACGTGCTCGCGACCGCGTTGCGGGCCGGCATGTCCGTCGGCGACCTCGTCGACCTCGACCTCGCCTACGCGCCGCCCTACGGCCAGGCCAAGGACGCGGTGAACCTCGCGGGCATGGTCGGCACCAACGTGCTCGACGGCACCCTGGCGCTCTGGTACGCCCAGGACGTGGACCAGGTCCTCGGCGAGGCGCTCGTGCTGGACGTCCGCACGGCCGCCGAGGTCGCGTCGGGCATGCTGCCGGGCGCGCTCCACGTGCCGCACACCGAGCTGCGGGCACGCCTCGACGAGGTGCGCGAGGCCGCCGCGGGCCGCCCGGTCCGCGTGATGTGCGCCTCCGGCGTGCGCTCCGCCATCGCCCACCGCGTCCTGGTGCAGTCCGGGTTCGACTCCGCGTCGCTGTCCGGCGGGTCGCTCACGCTGCGCGCCGTCCTCGGCGACCGCGCGGACGACCTCCTCGTGACGCCCGAGCCCGCGCGCGCCTGACCCGTCCACCGCACGAGAGGGAGACCCATGCTCACCACCGACAGCGACGCCCAGCGCCGCATCGCCAACCGGCTGCGCCGCGCGCGCGGCCAGCTCAACGCCGTGATCGACGCCGTGGAGGAGGGCCGCTCCTGCCGTGACGTCGTGACCCAGCTGGCCGCCGTCTCGGCGGCGCTCGACCGCGCCGGCTTCGCCGTGGTCTCCACGGCCATGAAGGAGTGCCTCGCCGACCCCGACGCGCGGGGCGAGGACGGCCTCACCACCGACGAGCTGGAGAAGCTCTTCCTCACGCTGGCCTGACCCGACCGACACACCCGACCAGACACACACCCGAACGACGACTGGAGAACCTCTCGTGTGCTACCCCGTGACCTGCAAGACGTGCGGCAAGACGACCTGGAAGGGCTGCGGCCAGCACGTCGACGACGTGCGCCGGTCCGTCCCCGCCGGGCAGTGGTGCCCCGGCCACGACGACGAGCCGGCCGCTGGCGGCGGCTTCCTGTCCCGCCTGTTCGGCCGCTGACCGGTCAGCGCGCGGCCGTGCGGAAGGGCCGGAAGAACTCCCGCAGCTCCGCGGCGTAGAGCTCCGGCTCCTCGAACGCGGCGAAGTGCCCGCCCCGCGGCGGCTCGCTGAGACGGATCAGGTTCGTGGTCCGCTCGAGCCAGGCGCGGGGCGGGCGCAGCAGGTCGCCCGGGAACAGCGCGAAGCCCGAGGGCACCTCGACCCGCCGGGCGAGCTGCGCGGGGTCGATCGCCCCGTTGGCGTGGTACATCCGCATCGAGGAGCCGATCGTGCCGGTCACCCAGTACTCGGTGACCAGCGCGAGGATCTCGTCCCTCGTGTACGACCGCTCGACGTCGCCGCCGCAGTCGCTCCACGCCCGCAGCTTCTCGACGATCCACGCGGCGAGACCGACGGGGGAGTCGGCGAGGCCGAACGCGGCCGTCTGCGGGCGGGTGCGGTGCATCGCCGCGTACCCGCCCTCCGTCGCGCCCCACGCCGCCGCGGCGGCGAACCACTCCCGCTCCGCGGGGGTCAGCTCGGCCGGGTCGCCCGCCCACACGGGGACCCCGCCGTCCGTGCGGTGCACCGCCACGACGCGGTCGGGGTGGTCGAGGGCGAGGTAGCGGCTCACGTGGCTGCCGATGTCGCCGCCGGCCGCCCCGAAGCGGTCGTACCCGAGCGCCGTCATGAGCTCGGCCCACAGCGCGGCGACGTCGATCGAGCTGAGGACGCGGTCGAGCGGCGCGGGCGACCACCCGAACCCGGGCATGTCGGGGACGACGACGTCGAACGCGTCCGCGGGGTCGCCACCGTGCGCCCCCGGGCCGGTCAGCAGCGGCACCACCTTGCGGTACCGCCAGGAGGAGTCCGGCCAACCGTGGGCGAGCAGCAGCGGGAGCGCCCCGCGGCCCTCCGCCGCGCGCACGTGCACGAACCGCACGGTGCGGCCCCCGACCGTCGTCGAGAACCTCGTGAGCCGCGCCTGCTGCGCGAGGTCCGCCGTCCAGTCGAACTCCTCCGCCCAGTACGTCACGAGCCCGCGCAGGTACTCGGCGTCGGTCCCGAGCGACCAGCCCGCGCCGTCGGGGACGTCGGGCCATCGCGTGGCCCGCAGGCGGGCACGCAGGTCGTCGATCTGCCCGGGGTCGGCGGGCGGGGTGAACGGGTCGATCCGGGGCGCGGTCGTCACGACCGTCACGCTACGACCGCCCGCCGACGGCGGTCGAGAGGCGAGGCCGTCGGCTGATCCCGAGAACGTCGTGAAGCACGACCGCGGGGTCCCGGAGCCGGTGCCCGGCACGGACGTGCCGATGGACCGGTGGACGCCCGACGAGATCACGCCCCCGTGGAGCTGATGGGCCGGACGATCGAGGACCTCGATCGACTCGCAGGACCTGCACGAGCGGGCGGGCGACCTCGCGGAGGCCGCCCCGCGGGTCACGCCGGCAGCCCGCGCGCCGGTCGGGCAGGCACGGTCGCCGGGCCCACGTCGCGGGCCGCACGGGCGAGCGCGCGGATCAGCGGCGTCTCCAGCCGGGCGGGCCAGGTGAGCACCCAGGTCAGCAGCGGGGCGTCGGCGACCGGGACGAAGACCACCCCCGGGTGGGCGCCGTAGAGCGCGGCCTGCGCGCCGGCCAGGGTCACGCACCGCCGGCTCGCGACCAGGCCCAGGATCTCGTGGAATGTCGTGGGACGCGGCCCCCGCCTCGGGATGGCGCGGCCGCCGGGCGTCCGCCGCGGCAGCATCACGTCCACCCAGGCGGCGGGGGACACGCGCGGGTCGATCAGCAGGTGGTCGGGAAGCTCCTCGAGCGACACCTCCGACCGCCCCGCCAGCTCGTGGCCCGCCCACACCATGAGGACGCGCCCGGCGTGGAAGACCGGCGGCCCCTCGACCAGGTCCGGCTCCCGGACCGGGCGCCACACCGCCAGGGCGTCGACGTCGCCCCGGCGCAGCGCCGCGAAGGCGTCGCTGAAGTGCGTCTCCCGCGGCGCGACCGAGCAGCCGGGGTTGTCGGCGGTGAACCGGTCGAGGACGCCCAGGAACTCGAACGCGTCGTTGCCCATGACGCCCAGGCGCACCTCGCCGACGACGCCGTCGGCGACCGCCCCGGCGCGCGCGACGCCGGCCTTGATCGCGTCGTACCCGACCCGCAGGTCGTCCCGGAGCTGCTCGCCGAGCGGGGTGAGGCGGACGTGGCGGCTGGTCCGCTCGAACAGGGCGCCGCCGATCTGCCGCTCCTGCAGCTTGATCGACTGGCTCACCCGGGCGGACGAGACATGGAGGCGCTCCGCAGTACGGCCGAAGTGCAGCTCGTCGGCCAGCGTCAGGAAGATCTCGATGTCCCGCAGCTCCATCGCACGACCTCGGTCGATAACCCTGGGGTGATCGGAAGGTATCGCATCGCCTCTTGATCCGCCCGTGCCGGCGTCCGAGCCTGTGGCGCAGGGGCCGGGCCCGGCCCCGGTCGGAGCATCGTCCCCACGGCAGGAGTCATCATCATGGAGCTCACCATCGACGCCGTCACCCTCGCGGTCGGCGACCTCGCAGCCTCCCGGGCGTTCTACGCCGACGGCCTGGGGTGCGCCGTCGAGCAGGACCGCGGTCAGTACGTCGCCTTCCGGCTCGCCGGCGGCCCGGCACTGACCCTCTACCCCCGGCGCGCCCTCGCCCACGACGCGGGCGTGGACCCGGCCGGCTCCGGGTTCGGCGGCCTCACCCTCAACCTCTACGCCGAGGACGCGGCCGCCGTCGACGACGTCCTCAAGCGCGCCGAGCGCGCGGGCGGCACCATCGCCCGCCCCGCCGAGGCGGCGCAGTGGGGCGGCTACTTCGGCTACTTCGCCGACCCGGACGGGCACCTGTGGAAGGTCGTCGCCCCCTGAACCGCGCGGCGTCCCCCGGCGGCGGGCCGTGCCCCGCCGTCGGCGCCGCGCCCGCACGGGCCGCGCAGGCGGTCCGGCGCCGTCAGTCGCACTCGTCGCAGATGCCGGTGGCCGGCAGGGCGGTGAAGCACGTCGGGCAGATCGCGAGCTCGGGCTCCGGCACCACGGCCTTGCGGGCCGGGGCGCTCGCGGCCTTGCGGCGCGGGGCGACGGTCTTGCGGGCGGGAGCGGCGGCCGCGGCCGCGGCCGCGGCGGCCGGGGCGTAGGCCACGAAGCCGTGCTTGCGCAGGATGGCGGCGTCGTCGCACTTGGCGTCGACGAGGTCCTCGGGGCGCGCGGGGACGCCGGTCGCGTACTTGTGCGCGACGCCGAGCACGGCCTTGGAGTCGTAGGTGCGCTCGTCGTGCTCGAACGTGTGGGCCGGCGTGGGCGTGAACCCGTAGACGCCGACGAAGGCGTCCCGGCCGCGGTCGTCGTACTCCTCGATCGCCCGGAGGATGTGCTGGCGGGTCACGCTCGAGAAGGTAGCCACGGCATCAGGTTAGTCGCGCCGGGGAGCCGATCGGGCCGTCCGGGGGCGACTGTGGCGAGCGCCGCACCGCGCCGGGGTCAGCCGGCCGCGCGCAGGGCGGGGAGCGCGGCCGCGACGTGGTCGAGCTCGCGCAGCGCGCTCGCGCCGGAGGAGAGCACCACCACGAACTCCGAGACCCCCGCCGCGGCGTACCGCTCGACCAGGCCGGCGAGGTCCGCGAGCCCGTGCTCGCGCAGCCGCAGCTGCACCGTGCGGCGGATCTGCGCGGGGTCGCGGCCGACGTCCGCGCAGTGTCGCTCGAGCACCTCGCCCAGGGCCACCATCTGCTCCGGCGTGCTGGACGTGTCGTTCCACGCGTCGGCGTACTGCGCGACGAGCCGCAGCGTGCGGCGCGGGCCGGAGCCGCCCACCCAGATCGGCGGGTGCGGCCGCTGCACGGGCTTGGGCTCGGCGACCGCGTCCTCGAGCCGGTAGTGCGCGCCGTCGAACGTGGTGCGCGGACGGGTCCACAGCGACGTGAGGATCTGCAGGGACTCCTCGAGCCGGTCCATCCGTTCGCGCACCGTGCCGAGGTCGAGCCCGTACATCGTGTGCTCGTGCTCGTTCCAGCCGGCGCCGACGCCCAGCTCGAGGCGCCCGCCGGACAGATGGTCGACCGTGGTGGCGAGCTTGGCCAGCATCACGGGGTGCCGGTAGGTGTTGCCCGAGACCATGCAGCCGATCCGCACGCGCGACGTGGCCACGGCCATCGCCGCCTGCATGGCCCACGCGTCGAAGACGGGGCGGTCGTCGGCCGGGCCGAGCGACGCCAGGTGGTCCATGACCCACACGTGGTCGAAGCCCGCGTCGTCGGCGGTGCGCCAGACCTGCTGGAAGGTGGTCGCCGGCGCGTCCTGCGTGAGCTTGACCCCGAAGCGGGGCGGGTGTCGCGACGTCATGGTCCTCCTCCGTGCGGGCGTGCGCCCGCGTCAGCCGACGGCGGGGTCGCCCTCGAGCAGCGTCATGTACGGCGCGATCGCCGGGAAGACCCACAGGAACAGGACGGCGACCACCGCGGCGACGAGCACCAGCGACTGCAGGACCCGCCAGAACACGTTGCCCGGCAGGTGACGGAAGATCCACGCGTACATGTCGTCTCCTGGCTCAGCGGACCTGGTCGGGGGTGCCGTCGGCGCGGTCCATCCAGCCGACGAAGGTCGCGTAGGTGATCCAGCGGTGGTCGTTGCCGTACTCGCCGAGCG
This sequence comes from Isoptericola sp. NPDC060185, assembly GCF_042728595.1. Classification (NCBI taxonomy): domain Bacteria; kingdom Bacillati; phylum Actinomycetota; class Actinomycetes; order Micrococcales; family Promicromonosporaceae; genus Isoptericola; species Isoptericola sp. NPDC060185. The sequence goes on from NZ_JBHWYY010000015.1 coordinate 36,498, forward strand.
TGAGCGAGTGGCAGGTGGTGAGCGTGAGCAGGCGCTCGGTCGGCTTCTGGTCCGGGTGGTGGGGCACGGGGGCCACGACGTCCACCTGGTCGGGGGTGACGATCTCGTGGTCGGTGACCTCGTAGACGTACCAGGTCTTCGCCGTCTCGACGATGATCTGGTCGCCCTTCTTCAGCTCGTCGACGTGGCGGAACGAGTTGCCGTGCGTGCGGCGGTGCCCGGCGAGGGCGAAGTTGCCGATGTCGCCCACCTGCTGCGACGTCGCGTAGTGGCCCGCCATCGCGCGGTCCAGCACGTCCATGCCGGTGCCCTCGGCGATCGGCATCGCGTTGTTCGTCAGGCCGTACCAGCGCGGCACGATGAGGGTGCCGATCGTCTCGCCGTAGCCGACGGCGTCGGGCACCGGCGGGTCGTCGGTGCGCAGCTCGGCGGTCGTGGCGTGCTTGGGGTTGGCGGGCGGCAGCGTGGCGCGGAACTCCTGGACCACCTCCTGCGCCTGCGCGTTGGCCTCCACGGACGTCCACCACAGCTGCCAGACGACGAAGAGCCCGAGCACCACGCCGAGCGTGATGAGCAGCTCGCCGACGCCGCCGACCAGGGCGCTGCCGACGGAGCGGCGGCGGGCGGGCCGGGCGTGGGTGGGACTCGTCACGTGCGCGATGGTAGTGGGTCGCGGGTCCGGTCGCGGCCCGGTGCCGCCGCCGGCAGGGGCCTGGTCGGCGGCGTCGGCGCGTGGGAGCCTGGGCCGGTGACCAGCGACGACGAGACCGCGACGGGGCGGCGCGCCACGCGGCTGCGGCGCCGGTGGGACCGGGAGGCGGCGGGCTACGACCGGGCGTTCGCGGCCGCGGAGCGGCGGATGTTCCCCGACGTGCGGGGGCGGCTGTGCGCGCGGGCGCAGGGCCGCACCCTCGAGGTGGCGGTGGGCACCGGCCTGAACCTGGCGCACTACCCGAGGGCGGTGACCGGGGGAGCGCCCGGCGGCGGGTACACGGGGGTCGAATGGAGCCCCGGGATGCTGCGGCTGGCCCGCCGCCGCGCGTCGGAGCTCGGCCTGGACCTCGTCGACCTGCGGCTCGGCGACGCGCAGGCGCTCGACCTGCCCGACGACGCGTTCGACACCGTCGTGTGCACGTTCTCGCTGTGCGCCATCGGCGACGACCGCGCCGCCCTGGCGGAGATGACGCGCGTGCTGCGACCCGGCGGCCTCCTGCTGCTCGCGGACCACGTCGCCTCGAGCGCCTGGCCGCTGCGGGCGCTGCAGGCCGCCGCCGACCTGGTGAGCGTCCCGCTGGCGGGCGAGCACTTCGGCCGCCGGCCCGCGCGGTGGATCGAGGAGCAGGGGCTCGAGGTCGAGCAGCACGAGAGGTCCCGCGCGGGGGTCATCGAGCTGGTCGCCGCGCGCCTCCCGGCGGGATGGTCGGGGGTCGTCAGCCGCTGACGTCGAACGCGTCGTCACCCCGCGGCGGCACGTCCTCGACGTCGACGCCGGTGACGACGGCCGCGGTCGGGCCCGCGCGCAGGAAGTCGAGCATCGCCGCCACGTCGTCGGGAGCGCCTTCGATCTCGGCCTCGACGGTCCCGTCGGGCAGGTTGCGCACGTGCCCGACGACGCCCGCGCGGGCCGCGGCCTGCCGCGTCGCCCAGCGGAACCCGACGCCCTGGACGCGGCCGTGCACGCGCACGCGCCGCCGCACCGTGGTGGTCATCCGTCCCCCCGTCCCGCCTGACCCGTCGTGATCCCTCGTGATCCCTCGTGATCCCTCGTGACCCCGCGGTCAGTCGAACATGTCGCCGATGTCCCCGATGTCGTCGAGGATCCCGCCCAGCACCATCCCGCCCAGGACGGCGCCGAAGACGTCCGAGCCGCTGCGTCCGCCCCCTCGGCGCCCGCCCTCCCAGCCGCCGTACCCGCGGTCGTGCCCGCCGTTGTAGCCGCCGTCCCACCGCTGGCCGCTGCCGGCGCGGGCGATGTCGCGGTGCGCCAGGGTCGCGGCCTCCGCCGCGAGGGCCGCCCCGCGTCGGGCCGCGGCGAACGCGCGCTCCGGGTCGTCGGTCGTGCGCGCCTGCGCCACCTCGCGCTCGGCCTCCGCGAGGCGGGTGCGGGCGTCGGGGCCGACGGGGGCGCGGTAGTCGTCCACGACGGAGCGCGCGGCGGTGAGCTGCCGCTCGGCGTCGTCGAGCGCCGGGCCGAGGCGCGCCGCGGCCTTGCGGGCGCGATCGTCGCGTTCCGCGCGCTCCGCCACGGCGTCGTCGAGCGCGGTGTTGGCCTCGCGCACTCGCGTCAGCGCGTCGAGCGGGTCGCCGGGCTCGCCCGGGGCGGGCAGCGACGCGAGCGCGCCCTCGAGGGCGTCGACGGCGCCGTCGATCCGGCCCGCGCGCACCGCGGCCGGCAGCGCGCGGGCCTGGGCGAGCTCGGCGCGCGACTCGGCGACGATCGCGCCCAGCGCGGCCTCGGCGCGCAACGCCTCGGCCTCGTAGTCGTCGACGGCGCGCAGCAGGCCCTCCGCGCGGCGCACCGCCTCCTCCGCCGCGCGGGCCGCGGCGCCCGCCTCCGCCACCTGCTGCGTCGCGAGCCGCTTGCGCGCCGCCGCGGTGCTGCGGCCGGCGAACTCGAGGAGCCGCTCCGCCTGGTCGGGGTTGTCCGCGACCGGCAGGAGAGCGCGCTCCGCGTACTGGCCGCGCAACCGCTCGAGGTCGGCCCGCGCCGCGGGGACGGCGTCGCGCACCCGGGCCAGCTCGCCGTCCACCCGGGCCACGACGTCCGGCGTGCCGCGGACGGTCTGCCGCAGCCCCGCGAGGCCGCGGTCGAGGTCGTCCAGGGAGCCGCCGGCGGACCGGCACAGGTCCACGATCCGCGCCGACCACTCGCGCCGCTCGGTGTCGGTGTCCGGGACCTCGTCGTGCAGCCGCTGGTTGAGGTGGAACGCCTCCGCCAGCCGCTCGCGCGCCCGCCGCAGGGTCGGCGCGAGCTCGCGGGTGTCGCGCTCGCCGAGCTCGGCCACCGCGAAGGACAGCTCGTCCTCCGCCAGGCGGGCCCGCTCGTCGGTGCGCACCAGCGCGGAGCCGGCCTCGATGCCGAGCCGCTGCAGCTCGGCCTCGAGCTCCGCCGCGCGTGCCCGGGCGGCGCTCCTGCGCCGTGCTGCCCAGACCGCCACCGCCGTGACCAGCACGACCACCACGACCAGGCCCGTCACGATCCCGACGATCTGCCCCGCATCCATGGTCGGCATCGTAGGCGGAGCACGGCGGGTGCGGGGACGCCCCGGCGCGGAGCGGGTGCGGCCCCGGACCTGTCAGGGCCAGCGCTCGACATACGTCGCGCTGGCCCTGACAGGTCTTCGGTGCGTCAGTCGCGGCGCCGGGCGACCCGGAGCGCCACGAGGACGGCCGCACCGGCCAGCACGACGACGCCCCCGGCGATGCCGAGCACGACGACCAGCTCGGAGGAGCCGTCGTCGTCCGCGGTGCCGGTGCTGGCGGCCTGGGCGTCGGAGCCGGCCGCCGGGGAGCCGCAGGGCGTCGCCTCGGCGGCCGGGGTGGCCGCCGCCGCACCGGCGGGCGGGTCGTAGGTGAACGCGAACTGCCCGCTGGTCGGGTGGCCGTCGGCGGACACGATGCGCCAGTCGACGGTGTACTCGCCCGCCGGGCCGAGCGTCACCGGCACGGACGCGGTGCGGTCCTGCGTGGTGGGGCACCCGCTCGCGTGCTCGGTGCCGTCGGCGTCGGTCACCGAGATGACGGTGCTCGACCCGTCGGCGGCCAGGTTGAGCACCGCCTCGTCGAACGTGATCTCGACGGACTCGGGCGCCTCGGTCACGGTCGAGCCCGACGTCGGCGTGGTGCCGACGACGACGTTGTGCGCGCTCGCGGGCCCGGCGAGCCCGACGGCGCCCGCGAGGGCGAGGCCGAGCGCGCCCGCGCCGGCGAGGAGCGCGCGGCGGGTCGTGCGGGGACGGCCGCGGGTCATCGCTGCTCCGTCCGGGCGCGGGTGCGGGCCAGGGCGGCGACGCCGGTCACGGCGCCCACGAGACCCAGCCCCAGGCCCGCCGCAGCGAGCGCGAGGGGCAGGGTGTCGCCGGACCCGTCATCGGCCTGCGCCGAGGCGTCGGACCCGGTCTCGGCCGAGGCCCCTGCCGCACTGCCGTGCGCGTCGTCACCGGTCGCCGGCACGACCTGCAGCACGGGGGCCGGGTGCTCGGGCTCGGCGTCGCCGGTGGCCTCCTGGTCCCACTCGACGACCTCGCCGTCGGAGTAGGTCTGCGTCGTCGGCAGCGTGATCGCGTCGACGCCGTCGGGCACGGCGCCCGCCGAGACGGAGAAGCGAAGGAACTCGCCGGGCGCGATGCCGGCGTCGGGGTCGTCGGCGGTCCACTCGACGCTCGCGGGCGCCTCCGTGAGGGTGGTGCCCTGGACGTCGACCGGCTCGGGCAGCTCGGCCCGCGTCACCTTCGCGCTCCACCCGGGGACGGGCTCCACGGACACGCTGGTGAACGGGGTGTCGCTCGGCAGCGTCACCTTCACGGCCGTGGTCGACGCCTCGGGCGACTCGTTGGGGACCTTGAAGGTGAGGGTGGCGTACGCGCCGGACTCGGCGGAGTCCGGTGTCACCGTCACGTGCGCGGACGCGGCTCCGGCGCCCAGCAGGAGGGCGGGGACGGCGAGGGCGGCCGCTCCGGCGAGCCGACGGGTGCGGCGCGTGCGGGCAGGGGTGGTCGTAGGCATGGCTGTCTGCTCCGGTGGTTCGAGGGTTCGTGGGACGGCGAGGGCCCGCCCCGTCCGACCTCGGACCAGGGCAGGGCTCAGGCGGCGCGCGCGAGGGCGCCGCGCCGCACCGGGGGCCCGCGCGGCGCCGGACGGCGGCGCGCGTGCCACGGCAGCGGACGCCAGACCGGTCCCGCGACGACGGGCCCGCGGCGGGCCACGGGCAGCGAGGCCGGCCCCCGCACCAGCAGCGCCACGTGCGCCAGGTGCGAGGCGACGTTCGCGGCGGCCCGGTCGCCCGCGGCGAGCAGCAGCGCGGTCAGGAGGACGGCGACGGCGTGCGCGGCGAGCATCCACGTCGTGGTGCCGCCGTCGGCGGCGTGCTCCAGGTGCACGGCGGTCCCGGTCGCGGGGACCAGCGAGCCGGGCCCGAGGTCGTGCCCGGCGTGGCCCGCGAGGGCCGGGACGGCTCCGCCCGCGCCCACCGTGCTCCCGGTGCCCCAGGGGTCGTCGTCGGCGCGGGCGGCGCCGAGCACCGACAGGGCGGAGTGCTGCACGAGCTGCAGCGCGACCATGGCGGGCAGCAGGCGGCGCAGCGTCAGGCGACGGCGGGCGGTCCAGACGGCGACGGGCGCCGAGAGCGCCAGCACGACCAGCCACGCGAGGGGTGCACCGGGCAGCGCGCCGCCGCCCAGGAGGTGGGCGGCGGCCGCGATGCTGAGCGTCGTGCCGGCGACGAGGAGCTCGCGCACACGACGGACGACCACGGGCACCCCGGCACCCTATCCCGCCGGGCGACACGCCTGGGAGGACCCGCCGCCGACCGCTGCGGCCGGTGGGCTACGGTGGCGCCGAACGACACGGGGTGCCTCCCGCCGTCGGCCCCGGCCGGCGACGAGACGCTGAGATCACACCCGTCGAACCTGATTCAGCTAGCACTGACGAAGGGATGTCGACATGAGCGTGCGCGCGCATCACGACAGCTCCGCCCTCCGGGGCACCACCGCTCCCGCGACCACCGCACCAACCCCCGCGCCCAGCAGGCCCCGGGTCCTGGCGATCGCCGGCTCCGACCCGTCGGGCGGCGCCGGGATCCAAGCGGACCTCAAGGCGATCGCCGCGGCCGGCGGGTACGGCATGGCCGCGCTCACTGCCCTCACGGCCCAGAACACGCGCGGCGTGCGGGGGGTGCACGTGCCGCCCGCGGAGTTCCTCACGGCCCAGCTCGACGCGCTCGCGGACGACATCGCCATCGACGCCGTCAAGATCGGGATGCTCGCGTCGGCGCCCGTCGCGCGGGCCGTCGGCGCGTGGCTCGACGGCCTGCCGGACGGCGGGCCGGTTCCGGACGGCGCGAACGGGGCCCGCCCGGCCGTCGTGCTCGACCCGGTCATGTTGGCCACCAGCGGCGACCGCCTGCTGGACCCGACGGCGGAGCGCGCCGTGCGGGACCTGCTCGCGCGGGTCGACGTCGTCACGCCCAACCTGCCCGAGCTCGCGGTCCTGGCCGGCGAGCCCCCCGCGCCCGACTGGCCCGCCGCGCTCGACCAGGCGCGCCGGCTCGCCGCCCGGCACGACGTGCTGGTCGTGGCCAAGGGCGGGCACCTGACGGGCGACGATGCCGAGGAGGGCGACCCCGGCGCGCCCGACGCCCTCGTCGGCCCGGACGGCACGCTGCTGGAGCTCGCCGGCGAGCGGGTCCGCACCACGGCGACGCACGGCACCGGCTGCTCCCTGTCGAGCGGGCTGGCCGCCCGGTACGCCCGCACGGGGGACTGGGCCGAGGCGCTGCGCGGCACGAAGGCGTGGCTGGCGGCGGCGATCCGGGCGGGGGAGGCGCTGCGCGTCGGCGGGGGGCACGGGCCGGTCGACCATCTCGCGGGGAGCACCCCGGCGGGCGCCGTCGATCCGGAGCCCCCGGCCGGGCGGGACGAGGCCGCCGCCGGGGCCGGCCGCGACGCCGTCGACGGGTGGTGGGCCGCCGCCGCCGGGGTGCGGGCCGCGATCGACGAGCTGTCGTTCGTGCGGGCCCTTGGCGACGGGACGCTCGGTACGGACCGGTTCCGCGACTACCTCGAGCAGGACGCGATCTACCTGCGCGAGTACTCGCGCGCGCTGGCCCGGGCCAGCCAGCTCGCGCCCACGCGCGCCGAGCAGGCCTTCTGGGCCGGCGGCGCGCACGGCGCCCTGGTCACCGAGCTCGACCTGCACACGACGTGGCTCGGCGGGGAGCCGACCGACGTGCCGACCAGCCCGACGACGGCCGCGTACCTCGACCACCTGCGCGCCGCCGGGGACGACTACGCGACCCTCGTGGCCGCGGTCCTGCCGTGCTACTGGATCTACCAGGACGTGGGCGAGCGGCTCGCGGCCCGCAACCACCCCGGACACCCGTACGCCGCCTGGCTCGGCACGTACGCCGACGACGAGTTCGCCGCGGCGACCCGCCAGGCCGTCGCCGTCCTGCGCCGCGTCGCCGGCGCCGCGGGGCCGGCCACCCGGGTGCGGATGGGCGCGGCCTTCCAGGGGGCGTGCGAGCACGAGCTCGCGTTCTTCGACCAGGCCGCCCGGCCCCGCGCGGTCGCGCTCGAGGGGGCCGTGGCGGGGTGAGCCCGGGCGCGGTGGCCTGAGCCCGGCCCTGCCGGAGCACCCGGGTCAGGCCGGCGCCATGCCTTCACCGCGCCTTCGCCCCAGGTCGGGCAAACGCTTGCCAAAAGGCGGTGACCGGGGCAAGCGTGTCGGTGGCGGGTGTCAGAATGGTGGTGATGCCCGACACAACGCGCGCTCCGCGCAGCAGCAGCCGAGGCGCCGCAGGCGCCGATCCCTCCCACAGTCCGAGGAGGAGCTCCGCCTCCTCCGCCCCGCGCTCGTCCGTCGCGCCCGGCACGCCGCCGGGCGGGCCGTCGGGGCCGCCCGGCGCACCCGGCCATCGCGCCCCGGCGGACCCCGTCGCCCCGGCGGACCCCGTCGCCCCGGCGGACCCCGTCGCCCCCGCGGGCTCCGAGCTCTCGACCCTCGCGTCGATCCGCCGGCTGTACCCCTACGTCAGGCCCGCGTTGCCGCGCATGGTCGGCGGCCTCTTCTCGGCTCTCGGCGCGAGCCTCGCCGCGCTGGCGATCCCGCGCGTGCTCCAGACCCTCGTCGAGGGCCCCCTCGCGGAGGGTGCCGCCGCCCACGACCTCGGCGCCCTGGTCGTGCCCGTCCTCCTCGTCCTCGTCCTGGGGGTCGCGGAGGCCGGGTTCGTCCTGCTGCGCCGCAACCTCGTCATGTACCCCGGCACGCGGGTCGAGGCCGAGCTGCGGATGGCGCTGTTCCGCCACCTGCAGGACCTGCCCGTCGCGTTCCACGACCGGTGGCCCGGCGGCCAGCTGCTGAGCCGGATCATGGGCGACCTCGGCCTGCTGCGGCGCTGGCTGGTCTTCGGCCTCCTGCAGCTCGTCGTCAGCATCGTGACGATCGTGGTCGGCGTGGGCATCCTGCTGGCCACCGCCGGCTGGCTCGGCCTCGTCTACCTCGCGGGCGCGATCCCGGTCACGGTCATCGCGTTCCGCTTCTCGCGGCGCTACCGCGTCATCGCGCGCCTGTCGCAGGACCAGTCGGGCGACCTCGCCACCACCGTCGAGGAGTCGGTGCACGGCATCCGCGTCCTCAAGGCGTTCGGCCGCGGTCGCGACGCGCTCGACTCGTTCACCGACCAGGCGGAGGAGCTCCGGCGCACGGAGATCCGCAAGGCGGGCAACCAGGCCACGGTCACCACGTCGCTGCAGCTCATCCCCGAGGTCACGCTGGCCGTCTGCCTGGTGCTCGGCACCGTGCTCGCCGCCCAGGGGCAGATCACCGTCGGCAGCCTCGTGGCGTTCTTCCTCACGACCGCCGTGATCAACGGCCCCGTGGTCGACCTCGGGATGACCCTGTCGATGACGCTCAACGCCCGCACCGCCGTCGACCGCTTCTTCGAGGTGATGGAGACCCCGAACCCCCTGGCCGACCCCGCGGACCCTGTGGAGACCGGCCCCGCGCGCGGCCACGTGGAGCTCCGCGACGTCACCTTCCGCTACGAGGACGCCGCACGCCCGGTCCTCGCCCACGTCGACCTCGAGCTGCCCGTCGGCACCACGACGGCGCTCGTCGGACTCACCGGGTCGGGCAAGTCCACCCTGGCGATGGTGGTGCCCCGCATCTTCGACGTCACGGGCGGCGAGGTGCTGCTCGACGGCGTGGACGTGCGCCGCATGCGGCGACACGACGTGCGGCGCGCGGTCGCGGTCGCCTTCGAGGACCCGACCCTGTTCTCCGCGTCCGTGCGCGACAACGTGCTCCTCGGCGTCCCGGAGGCCGGGCCCGACGCCGTCCCCGAGGCCGAGCGGGAGCGCCGGCTGCACGAGGCGCTCGAGGTGGCACAGGCCGGCTTCGTCGCGAACCTGCCGCAAGGCGTCGAGACGCGGATCGGCGAGGAGGGCCTGTCCCTGTCCGGCGGCCAGCGCCAGCGCCTCGCCCTCGCGCGCGCCATCGCGGCGCGGCCCGCGGTGCTCGTCCTCGACGACCCGCTGTCCGCGCTCGACGTCGCGACCGAGGAGGCCGTCACCACCCGGCTCCGGACCGTGCTGGACGGGACGACGAGCCTCGTCATCGCGCACCGGCCGTCCACCGTGGCGCTCGCGGACCGCGTCGCCGTGCTGCGGGACGGCCGGATCACGGCCGTCGGCACGCACCGCGACCTGCTCGCCAGCGACGCCCACTACCGGCACGTCATCTCCAGCCTGGAGCAGGACTGGGAGGAGAGCGCCGAGCACTCAGGCCGGGACGAGCCCGACCGCGCTCGGGCTGAGCAAGACGACGCCGACCCGGACCCGACCGAACAGGCCGGGTCCGAGCAGGCACAGTCCGAGCAGGCCCGGACCGGGCACGACGAGAAGGAGGTCCAGCCGTGAGCCGCCCCAGCACGCCGGAACCGTCCCAGCCCGCGACGTCCGGTCCGGACGACCGCCGTCGCCCCACCGACGCGACCGCGGACGACGCCACCCGGCTCGACGCCGCGGCCTCCCGGGACGTCAGGTCCCGGTCGCTGCGCCTGCTGGGCGAGCTGCTGCGGCCGCGCCGCGGCGCCCTCGCCCTCGCGGGCCTCCTGGTCGTGGTCTCGACGCTCGGCCAGGTGGCCGGCCCGTGGCTCGTGTCCCTCGCCATCGACTCCGCCGTGCCCGACCTCATGGACGGCGACGTCGGCACCCTCGTGCTGGTCGGCTCCGCCTACCTGGTCGCCGCGGTCGTCGGCGGGCTGTGCGCGGGCGCCTACGTGCGGCAGGCCGCGAAGATCGCGCAGGGCGTGCTGCTGGACCTGCGCCGCCGGGTCTTCCGGCACACCCAGCTGCTCAGCCTGGAGTTCCACGAGTCGTACACGTCCGGCCGCATCATCAGCCGGCAGACGTCCGACCTCGAGGCGCTGCGCGAGCTGCTCGACGGCGGGCTCACCGGCGTCGTGTCCTCGCTCATGCTGATGATCTTCACCGGGCTGAGCCTGTTCCTGCTCGACTGGCGGTCCGGCCTGGTGCTCGCCGTCGCCCTCGTCCCCGCATGGCTGCTCACCCGGTGGTTCCAGAAGCACTCGCAGGTGTTCTACCGCGAGCAGCGCACCACCTCCGCGCGGCTCATCGTGAAGTTCGTCGAGACGATGACCGGGATGCGCGCCGTCCAGGCGTTCCGCCGGGAGTCGACCACCGAGGCGGAGTACGGCGCGCTCAGCGAGCAGTACCGGGACGCCAACCTCAACACCATGGGGCTCAACGGCCGCTACCAGCCGGGGCTGGTGCTCATCGGCAACGTCGCGGTCGCGGTCGCGCTCGCGATCGGCGGCTGGCGGGTCTACTCCGGTGGGCTGGACGTCGGCGTGCTGGTGGCGTCCCTGCTGTACGTGAAGCGGTTCTTCCAGCCGATCCAGCAGCTCGGCAACTTCTACAACTCCTTCCAGTCCGCCACGGCGGCGCTGGAGAAGGTGTCCGGCCTGCTGGCCGAGGAGCCGACCGTCGTCGAGCCGCGCCGTCCCGTGGCGCTGCCGCACGCGCGCGGCGCCCTGCGGCTGGACCACGTCACCTTCCGGTACGGCGACGGCCCGGTCGTGCTGCCCGACCTCGACCTCACGCTCCCGGCGGGGCAGACGGTCGCGCTGGTCGGCACGACGGGAGCCGGCAAGTCCACGCTGGCCAAGCTCGTGACCCGGTTCTACGACGCGAGCGAGGGGCGCGTGCAGCTCGACGGCGTCGACGTGCGCGACCTGTCGACCACCGACCTGCGGCGCGCCGTCGTGATGGTGACGCAGGAGGCGTACCTGTTCAGCGGGTCCGTGCGGGAAAACATCGCGCTCGGCCGCCCCGGGGCCTCTCAGGAGGACATCGAGGCGGCCGCCCGGGCGGTCGGGGCGCACGAGTTCATCATGGACATGCCCGACGGCTACGACACCGACGTCAACAAGCGCGGCGGCCGCGTCTCGGCCGGGCAGCGGCAGCTGCTGTCGTTCGCGCGGGCGTTCCTCGCGGACCCGGCGGTGCTCGTGCTCGACGAGGCGACGTCGTCGCTGGACATCCCCGGCGAGCGGCTGGTGCAGCACGGCCTGCAGACGCTGCTGGCCGACCGGACGGCGATCATCATCGCCCACCGCCTGTCGACCGTCGCGATCGCCGACCGGGTGCTCGTCATGGAGCACGGGCGCGTGATCGAGGACGGCACGCCCGACGAGCTGGCGGCGGGGGACGGGCACTACGCGGCCCTCAACGCGGCCTGGCAGGACTCGCTGGTGTAGTCCTGGCTCCGTGGCTGGGGGCCGGGCCGGCCGAGAGGTCTTCGCGGGGACGCGTTCACGGGCGCCAGGGCGCCCTCCACTTCGGGAGGGATACGTCCCCGCGAAGAAACTCTCGGCCGACCCGTCGTCGTCTCCGCGGGGATATCGAGCCACAGGACGGGCCCCGGGCCGCAGTGTCACGGACCGCGTCGGCGTGACAGGAGGGCGAGGTCCACCGGGCCGACGATCGTCTCGAGCTCGTGCCGCACCCACCAGTCGCCCGTGCGGCGCCGCTCGTGGCGGGTGGTGAACCGGTAGCGGAACAGCCGTATCCGCACCCAGTGCGGACGCTCGCCGTCGAACGGGTCGCGCCGCAGCAGCCGCAGGGTGGCCGGGTCGGCCTCGAGAAGCCGCTGGCACAGCCGCGGGATCCAGGGGCCGGAGGCGCCGAGCGGCACGAACCAGAGCAACCAGTCGAGCCGCAGGTGGTACGGGGCGACCTGGGGCGGGCGCCGGTGCACGTCGCCGGGCTTGCCGCGGAAGTCGTACTCGCGCCAGTCGTCGGGGCCGGGCCGCTCGGCGAGCGTGCCCTCGACGATCACCTCGTCGCGGCGCCGCGTCACGCTGCCGAACGCCCCGTACGCGTTGACGAGGCGCAGCGGCTCGAAGCTCGCGTTCATTTTCTGGCGCCGCGACGCGAGGTTGATCGCCGGGCGCACGGACAGCGTGGCGAGCAGCAGGGCGACGAGCGAGGCGGTGACCAGGTAGCCGAGCGGCACGTCGGGCGGCGGCGTGGCCGGGGTCGTCCCGCCGACGGGTCCGATCAGGTCGCCGGGCAGGGCGCCCAGGAGGGCGCGCCACACGTCGTCGGACACCATGGCCGCGCCGAGCACGATCGCCGCCCAGTTGAGCCAGGCGAAGTTCCCGGTCAGCACCAGCCAGCCCTGGGTGAGGACGACGACGCCCCCGGCCACGCTGGGCAGCGGCTGCGGCAGCCACAGCAGCCAGGGCACCAGCAGCTGCGTCACGTGGTTGCCCACCACCTCCGTGCGGTGCCACCAGCGCGGCAGGTGGTGGGCGTGCCAGCTGAACGGGCCGGGCATCGGCTGCGTCTCGTGGTGGAAGTCGAGCGCGGTGAGGTTCCGCCACGCGGGGTCGCCGCGCCACTTGATGAGCCCCGCACCCAGCTCGAGGCGGAACAGCAGCCAGCGCGCGGCGAGCACGAGCAGGAACGGCACGGGCACGGCGGGGGAACCGAACCAGGCGGCGAGGAACGCCAGCTCGCACAGCAGGGTCTCCCAGCCGAACGCGTAGAACCGCTGGCCCACCGAGACGATCGACAGGTACGCCGCCCACAGCGCGAGCAGCACGAGCGTCGTGACCCACCACGGTCCGGTCTGCGGCAGCCCGGCGACGAGGGCCGCGGCGCCGGCGGCGCCCAGCCCGGCGACGACCACCAGCAGCCGGTCGGAGTAGCCCGCGTGGAAGAGCGAGGGCGCGGCGCGGAACGGGACGCGCGCGGTGAACGCCCGCACCGGGAGCAGACCCCGCTCGCCGAGCAGCGGCCGGAACTGCGCCAGCGCCTGCACGAACGCCAGGCACAGCAGCACCGCGACGCCTCGCTGCAGGATCTCGCGGGCGACGTCGTCGTCGGCGGTGGCCCACCACCCGTCGAGCCAGTTCGCGAGCCCGGTCGGCAGCCCGGGCGGCAGTGCCTCAGGGAGCTCTGTGCCCAGCCCGGCGGGCAGCCCGGCCAGGGGCTGCGCAGCCACGCCTCCACGCTAGTCGCGGGCGGCGTCGCCCGCCTCGACCAGCCGTTCGACGAGGGCGTGCGCCGCGGGAGTCGGGGCGCCCACCGTGAGGGCGAGCACCTGCCGCGTGGCGCCGGGCAGGTGCTGCGCCACGACCTCGGGGTTGCGGTGCGCGCGCAGCGCGAGGGAGGGCAGCAGGCTCACGCCCGCGCCGGAGGCGACGAGGGCCTGGACGGCCACGTAGTCGTCGGTCTCGAACGCGATCCGCGGCGCGAACCCGGCCGTCGCGCACCGGGCCACGAGGTCGGCCCGGCAGCGCTCGCAGCCGGCGATCCACGCGGCGTCGCGCAGCTCGGTGAGCGGGGGCGGGCCGTCGGCGCCCGGGGTCATGGCACCGGCCGTGACAGCGCCGACGTCGTCCGCCCGGCGGACCAGCGCGATGGGCTCGGAGTGCACCACCGTGGCCTCGAACCGCGAGAGGTCCATGACCGGGCGCGCGTGGCCCACGTCCGTGTGCCGGAAGACGAGGGCGACGTCGACGTCACCGGCCTGCAGCGCGGCGACCGCCTCGGGCGGCTCCGCCTCGACCAGCCCGACGCCGAGCCCCGGGTGCTCGGCCCGGAGCCCGGCCACCGCGGCGGGCACGAGCGTCGCCAGGGCGGACGGGAAGGCGGCGAGGCGGGCGCGCCCGGCCCGCAGCCCGGCGAGGGCGTCGAGCTCGCGGCGCGCGCCCTCGACCCGGCCCAGGATCTCCTCGGACCGCGCCGCGAGGAGCCGGCCCGCCTCGGTGAGGCGCACGCCGCGACCCGCCCGCTGCAGCAGGGGGAGCCCGACCTCGGCCTCGAGGCGCGCGAGGTGGTGGCTCACCGACGGCTGGGCGTAGTGCAGCTCGCGCGCGGCGGCGGTCACCGACCCGGTGCGCGCGACGGCGGCGAGCACGCGCAGCCGCGTCAGGTCGAGGTGGGGCGGGGGAGCGGGTTCGACGGACACGCCCGCCAGCCTACGGCCATGCATCGACGAGGTCTATGACGCCAAGTCAGAACAGGCATTGGACCTATCAGTCGCCCGCGGGCGATCCTGCTGTGATGACGACCTCGGTCCCGACACCCGCCCCGTCCGACGTGCCGGCGCCCCCGACGATGCGCGACGTGCTGGCCGCCGCCCGCCGGATCGACGGGCTCGTCGTGCGGACCCCCGCCGTCCGGCACCCGGAGCTCGTCCGCGCCGTCGCCGACGCGGGCGCGGCGGGCGCCGACCTGGTCGTCAAGCACGAGAACCTGCAGCACACCGGGGCGTTCAAGGTGCGCGGCGCCCTCAACCTGCTGCTCGGGTTCGACGACGACGCGCGCCGCCGCGGCATCGTCGCCTACTCCACGGGCAACCACGCGCAGGCCCTCGGGTACGCCGCCCGGCACACGGGCACCGCGTGCACGATCGTCATGCCGCACCACCCGAACCCGCTCAAGGAGCGCGCGGTGCGCGACCTCGGCGCCGACGTCGTGCTGCACGGCGAGACCTTCGACGACGCCCGCGAGGAGGCCGGGCGGATCGCCGCGGCGACCGGCGCCCGCCTCGTGGGCGCCGCCAACGAGCCGGTGCTCGTGGCCGGCGTCGCGACCGCCACCCTGGAGCTCCTGGAGCAGGCTCCGGACCTCGACGTCCTCGTGGTGCCCGTGGGCGGCGGCTCGGGCGCCGCGGCCGCGTGCCTCGTCGCGGGCGCGCTGGCGCCGGGGCTGAGGGTGGTCGCGGTGCAGGCGTCCGCCTCCCCGGCCGCGCACGACTCGTGGCGCACCGGCGAGCTGCGCACGGCCGCGAACACGACGCGCGCCGAGGGCCTCGCCGTCGGGTGCGGCTTCGCGCTCACCCAGGCCGTGCTGCGCGAGCGGCTCGCGGACTTCCTCCTCGTGGACGACGATGCCATCGCCGCCGCCCAGCGCGCCTACCTCACCGGCGCGCGCACCGTGGCCGAGGGCGCCGGGGCCGCCGCGCTGGCGGCGGTCCTCACGCATCCGGAGCAGTTCGCCGGGCGCCGCGTGGGCGTCGTGTGCTCCGGCGGCAACGCGAGCGAGACGGAGCTCCGCCGGGCGCTGGGCGCCTGAGTCCCGACGTCGGGGGCGCGTGGGCGCGCCGCGCCACGTCGGGTGAGGAGGCGGAGCCCGGGGATACCCTGCCGGGCATGGCCCGCTACTTCGACGTGCACCCGGTCGACCCGCAGCCCCGGGCGATCGGGCAGGTGGTCGCGATGCTGGGCGAGGGGGCGCTCATCGCCTACCCGACGGACTCCGGCTACGCCCTGGGCTGCCGGGTGGGCCAGCACGACGGCACCGAGCGGATCCGCCAGATCCGGCACCTCGACGCAGGCCACCACTTCACGCTCGTGTGCGCCGACTTCGCGCAGCTGGGGCAGCTCGTCCGCCTGGACAACACGGCGTTCCGCGCCATCAAGGCGGCCACGCCGGGGCCGTACACGTTCATCCTCCCGGCCACCGCGGAGGTGCCGCGCCGTCTGGCGCACCCCAAGAAGAAGACGATCGGCGTGCGCATCCCCGCCTCGCGGGTGGTGCAGGCGCTGCTGCGCGAGCTCGGCGAGCCGCTGCTGTCCTCGACGCTCATCCTGCCCGGTCAGGAGCAGCCGCTCACGGACGGCTGGCAGGTCAAGGAGGAGCTCGACCACGTGGTCGACGCCGTCGTCGACGGCGGCGAGGTGGTGCCCGAGCCCACGACCGTCGTCGACTGGTCCGAGGGGTATCCCGAGGTCGTGCGCGTGGGCGCGGGGGACCCGTCCCGCTTCGAGTAGAACCGGGACGGGTCCGGACAGGACCGGGACGGGTCCGCGGCGGGCCCGGACGCCGCGGACGCCGCCGCCCGGGCCCCGGCTAGGGTGCTGCCCATGAGCGACCGCGGACTTGCCCTGGCCCGAGAGAAGATGTCGGCGGAGGGCGTCGCCCCCGCCGCGATCGAGACCTTCACCCGCTTCTACCGGCTCCTCGAGTCCGGCGAGACGGGCCTTGTGCGCGAGGCCGACGTCGACCCTCTGGTCGACCTGCCGCGGCACGCCGACCTCGACGTCTCGGACACCGACGCCCAGGCCGCGCTGGCGCGGACGGCGATCATCAAGCTCAACGGCGGGCTCGGCACGTCGATGGGCATGGACAAGGCGAAGTCGCTGCTGACGGTGCGCGACGACGCGGGGGACGACGGCTCGCTCACCTTCCTCGACGTCATCGTCCGCCAGGTGCGCGCCGCCCGGGAGGCCACCGGCGCCCGGCTGCCGCTGGTGCTGATGAACTCCTTCCGCACCCGGGACGACACGCTCGCCGCGCTCGCCCCCTACGCCGACCTCGCCGTCGACGGGCTGCCGCTGGACTTCCTGCAGAACCGCGAGCCCAAGCTGCGCGTCGACGACCTCGAGCCCGTCGAGTGGCCGGCCGACCCGACGCTCGAGTGGTGCCCGCCGGGGCACGGCGACCTGTACCCGGCGCTGCACGCGTCGGGCGTCGTGCGGGCGCTCCTGGACGCCGGCTTCCGCTACGCGAGCGTCTCCAACTCCGACAACCTCGGCGCCGCCCCCGACGGCGCCATCGCCGCGTGGTTCGCCGCCTCGGGCGCGCCCTACGCCGCCGAGATGTGCCTCAAGTCGCCGGCCGACGTCAAGGGTGGCCAGCTCGTGGTCCGCAAGAGCGACGGGCGCATCGTGCAGCGCGAGACGGCGCAGACCCACCCGGACGACGTCGACGTGTCCCTGGACCCGTCCGTGCACCCGTACTTCCACACGAACAACCTCTGGTTCGACCTCGAGGCGCTGGCCGCCGAGCTCGACCGCACCGGCGGCGTCCTGGAGCTGCCCCTGATCCGCAACGAGAAGACCGTGGACCCCACGGACGCGTCGTCGCCGGAGGTCGTGCAGATCGAGTCCGCGATGGGCGCGGCCGTGGCCGTCTTCGAGGGCGCGACGGCGATCGAGGTGGGTCGCGAGCGGTTCCTGCCGGTGAAGACCACCAGCGACCTGCTGCTCATGCGCTCGGACGTCTACGAGCTCACCGACGACTACCGGCTGGTCGCGCAGGTCGCCGCGCCCCTGGTGAAGCTGTCCACGACCTACAAGACGATCTCCCGGTTCGACGAGCGGTTCGCCGCGGGCGCGCCGTCGCTGCGCGCCGCGTCGTCGCTCACCGTCGAGGGCGACTGGACGTTCGGCGCGGGCGTGCGCGCCGAGGGCGACGCCGCCCTGGCCGACGCCGGCGAGCCCGCGACCGTGCCCGCCGGCGCCACCGTCACCGCGGACGGCGTCCAGCCCTGACGCCGAGATGCTGTGAGCGGGAGACACGCCCTCGACACGCCGTGTCGACGGGCCAGAATCCCGCTCACAACGCTAGGCGGGGAGATCGACGACCCGGTCGGCGCCGGCGACGGGCGTGAGCGTGCCGGCCGAGGCGGCGGCGAGGTCGTCGCGCAGGCGGGGGAGCGCGGCCGGCGGCACGAGCAGCGCGAGGCGGGCGACGGCGGCGTACGTCGGCTCCTCGAGGGCGGCGTCGTGCGCCTGCGCCCAGTCGCGCAGCAGGTGGTCGACCCGGCCGGCGTCGGCGTGCGGCACGTCGACGGTGACCTCGGTGAGCACCTCCCGGCGGCGCAGGACCCCGTCGGCGGCGGCGACGTCGAGCGCCTCGGCGACCGCTCCGGAGTAGGCCCGCACCAGCCCGCCCGCGCCGAGCAGCACCCCGCCGAAGTACCGGGTCACGACCGCGACGACGTCCGTGAGCTGCCGGCGGCGCAGCACCTCGAGCATGGGCACGCCGGCCGTGCCGGAGGGCTCCCCGTCGTCGGAGGAGCGCTGCTGGTCGGCGTGCGTGCCGACGACGAGGGCGACGCAGTGGTGCCGCGCGTCCCAGATCTCCTTGCGCAGGCGAGCGACGACGGCGTCGGCCTCCTCGACGGTGCGGGCGGGGGCCAGGTGCGCGAGGAACCGGGACTTCTTGACGACCAGCTCGTGGTCGACGGGGGCGGCGAGCGTCCCGGGGAGCGGCGCGGGGGCGGGGCGGTCGGGGCGGCTCACCCGGACGAGGCTACGTCGTCGCGCGACACGCCGATGACCTCCCGATAAAAAGTGTGCCAAGCGCCAGGATGGACCCATGACGCCCGACCCGGGGGAGATCCCCGAGACCCTGACCTCGGCCGACGCCCCCGCAGGGGAGACCACGACCGCGGCGGCGCGGTACCCGCGCCCCACCGTGACGCTGGACGAGGCCGAGTGGGTGTGGCGGGAGCTGTCGGTGGAGGCGCTGCGCCCCGGCGGCAAGCCCGAGGTGGTGCGCCTGGCGGTGATCGCGGGCCTCACGAGGGCGACGGGCGCGCGGTACGGGGACCTGCTGCGCGTGCGCGCCGAGGACCTCGACCTCGGCCCGGACCCGGCGGCGGCGAGTCGGCGCGGGCGGGTGGGCGGCGCCCGCGAGCCGGGGGAGGGGAGGGTCGTGCTGCGGCACGGCAAGCACCGCACCGTCCGGGAGCACCGCCTGCCGCCGGAGGTGGTTCTCCTCCTGCGGCACTGGATGGTCGTGCGGACGGAGCTCGCCGCCGAGCTGGAGGGGTCGGTGCCGCGGGCGCTGCTGCTCACCGTGCACCACACGCACGACAACGGCACCACCGTCTCGAGCGGGCTGCCGATCACCCGGCAGGGGCTGGTGCTGTCGTGGCGGCGCTTCGTGCACCGGACGAACGCGCGGTACGGGGCGGTGCGGGCGCCGCTGCCCACCCGGTTCGAGCAGGTGCGCCGGGCCTGGGTGGACGCGGGCGTGCCCGACCTCGGCCGGGACCTCGCGCCTTCCGGAGAAGTCTCGTCAGAGAATAAATAGTGTGCCAAGCACCCTGAGTCACCGACGCGACCCAGGCACGCAACTGACCAAAGGCACGGACCGGCGGGTCGCGCCGTGGCAGGCCGACGGACGCCCGGGGAGGCGGGCGGAGTCGTCGTCCCTCGGGAGGCGACGTCAGGCGGTGGCGATGCCGAGCAGCGGGCCGTCGGGGGAGTGCGACGGCAGCTCGTGGAACCCGTACCGGTCGTAGAACGCGCGGGCGCGGGTGTTGGCGGGGTCCATGCCGAGGTGGACGCCGGGCACCCCGCGCGCGGCGAGCGCGGAGCGCAGCGTGTCCAGCAGTGCGCGCCCCAGGCCCTGTCCCTGGCTCTCGGGCAGCAGGTCGATGTGCAGGTGCGCCGGGTACGCGTCGAGCTCGTCGGCGGTGAGCCCCCGCACCATGCGGTCGCCGTCCCTGCCGGCGTCCAGGAGCGCGGCCTCGGGGAAGCCCGGCTCCCGGCCCGTGGGCGACGCGCCCGGCTCCGGGTGCCGCGCCGCGAACGCCGGCCCCCAGGAGCGTCCCCACCAGGAGGCGAACTCCCGCGTGTCGGCGACGCCGATGACATAGCCCGTCAGGCGGCCGTCCTCGACGCGCAGCACGGCGTCGGCAGGGTCGGCAGGGTCGGCAGGGTCGGTGGTGCTCGCGGCGTCGAGCCCGTCGTCGGGGCGGACGACGACGAACGCCAGGTCGGGCGAGTGGTCGACGTACGGCAGGGCGAAGACCTCGGGCATGAGCAGGTCGTCGGAGTACAGTCCGCGGGCGTCGCCGCCGCCCGCGGCGGTGCGGACGCAGACCTCGGCGACGGCGGCCCGGTCGGACGGGCGGTAGCGGCGGATCACGGGCACATCATGCCGGAGGGGCGCCGCCGGGCGGCAGCCCCGACGACGCCCCTCGTCCGCCCGCGGTGCGGCGCGGCCTACCCGGCGCGGCCTAACCGGCGCGGCCTAACCGGCGCGGCCTACCCGGCGCGGACTACCCGGTGCGGATTACTTCTTGCGGGACCGGCTCGTGCCGGCGGCCGCGCCGGCCTTGCGGGCGGCGCCCTTCTCGGTGGTGGCACCCTCGGTGGACAGGTCGCCGCCGGCGCTCTCGAGGTGGGCGCGGACGAACCAGTGGAACAGCTCGAGCTCGTGCAGGTGGCCGATGAGGAGGTCGTTGGTCACGTCGTCGAGCTTCTCGGTGTCCTTCGCCGCTTTTCGGTGCGCGGTGATGACGCCCTCGTAGACCTCGTCGAGCGCGCCGAGGTGCTCGATCGCCGAGGCCCGGCGCAGGCCGTAGTCGTCCCAGGTCCGCGCCGCGACGAGGGCCCCCGGGGTGCCGACGGGGGATACGCCCAGGGTCGCGATCCGCTCGGCGATCGCATCGGTCATGGCGCGGACGGCGTCGACCTGGGGGTCGATCATCTCGTGCACGGCGATGAAGTGCGGCCCCACCACGTTCCAGTGCACGTGCTTGAGCGTGAGGTGCAGGTCCGTCAACGAGTTGAGGCGCTCCTGCAGGATGGCCGCCACCTTGGCGCCCTGGGCGGGGGTGAGGGAGGGAACGGTGTAGCGGGGGCTGTCGGCCATCGGGGAGTCTCCGTCCTCGTCGGTGCTGCGCGCTGCGGTCTCAGGGCGCCTGGCCATCGTCGGCCCGCACGACGGTCCACGCGAGCGCAGCCAGGGCGGCCACGCCCAGGGCGACGAGCCAGCCGACGGGGTGCCCGGCGAGCGCCCAGGCGGCGGCGCCGAGGACGAGCGTCACCCCCACGACCACGCCGTCGCGCGTCAGGGTGCGGCGCAGGGCGGCGAGCTCCACCTGGTCGGCTCCGGACAGGTGGTGGGCCCACCAGCCGAGCCTGGTCACGACGTACCCGAGGGGCGCGAGCCACAGCGTCGCGGGGTCGAAGGGGGCCCGGACGGACCCGAGGAGCAGGAGGGCGGCGGCGACGAGGGCGACGTGGGCCGGCGCGGGCCCGGGGCGCACGGCGGCCCAGACCGTCAGGACGACGGCGAGGACGGCGTAGAGCTCGGTGAGGACGGTGGTGCGGGCACCGGCCGCCAGGACGAGCACGAGGACGACGACGGGGAACGCGGCGCGCAGCGTCCATCCCGGGAGGCGGCGACCGGTCTCGACGCCGACGGCGGGCAGCGGCCGGCCCGTGGGCTGGCGGGACCGCCACCAGGCGCGGACGCGGGCGGGCAGGCCGGTCATCGGGCGCCCGTCCCGGCGTGGTGCCGCTCGGCGGCGCGGACCAGGGCCTCGAGCCGGAGCGGGGCCTCGTGGCGGGCCTCGCCGGCCCAGCGCACGACGGGCACCCCCTCCGCGGCGGCGCGCCGCAGGCGGTCGTCGCGCTCGGCACGCGTCACGCGCCAGGCGAGGCGCATGTGCTCCTCCCGGGCGCCGCGGACGTCGGGCAGGGTGTCGACGAGGACGACGGGGTGACCAGTGGCGCGCCAGGCGCGCAGCAGCTCGACGGGCTCGTCGTCGAGGACGGTGCTGAACAGGTACACGATCGCGTCGGCGGGGACCTGCGGGGCGCGCAGGCGGCGCTCGGGGGTGCCGCTGGGGCTGGCGAGCGCGAGGGCGTGCAGCACGCGGCGCAGGTGGCGGCGGCCGGCGGCGGGCGGCAGGGGGCGCCGTCGGCGGCCGAGGTCGTCCACGCCGACGCGGTCGCCGGCGGTGACGAGGGCGGCGGCCACGGAGGCGGCGGCGTGGCGGGCGAGGTCGAGGGACGTGGGCTCGTCGACGCGCTGGGGGCCGGTGCCACGCCAGGTGCGCAGGTCGGGCCCGACCTCGTCGCGGGAGTCGACGACGAGGACGGCGGTCGCCTCGGCGGTGGCGTAGGTGCGCCGCACGTACAGCGTCTCGAGGTCGGGGGACCGTCGGGCGGTGGTGCGCCAGTCGATCCGCCGGAGCCGGTCGCCGGGGGTGAACGGGTGCACGTCGCGCAGCTCGTTCCCGTCGCCGAGGCGGCGGGAGGTGTGCGGACCGGTGAGGCCCCGCAGCCGGCGGGGCACGGGGACGCGGCCCAGCGGCATGGCCGTGGGCAGCACGAGCCGGTCCGGAGCGGTGGCGGCGACCGGGTCCTCGGCGGTGGTGCCGCCGGCGCCGTGGCCGCGCGCGTCGACGTGGAACGTGCGCTGGGGCCCGGTCCGGACGGTGCTGAGGGTGAGGGCGAGCTCGCGGGTGGTCGCGGCGACGACGACGCCGGTGACACGGTGCCCGGGTGCGAAGACGCGCGCGTGCACGAGCTCTGCGCCGTCGGGCGGGTCGATGCGGAGGGTGGCGCGCAGCTCACCGGGGGCGGCGGGGCCGCCGTCCGGCTCGACCATCAGGGTGGTGCTCCGCCGCGGGGTGGTGGCGCGCCAGGCGCCGGGCCGCCCCGCCCAGAGGGCGCCGAGCAGCGGGGCGACGCCGAGGAGGGCGACGTCGGCCCGGCCGGCGAGCAGGCCCAGGCCGAGGACGAGCACCCCGGCGCCGACGCCGGCCGCCGCCTGCGGGCTGCGCCGCCACACGGCGGCGGTCACCCTTCCCGGCCCACGGTGGCCGGCCCGGGCACCGAGGACAGCAGCTCGGACACGACGTCCTCGGCGCGGACCGCGGACGCCCATGCGGTCGGGGTGAGGGTGAGGCGGTGCGCCAGGACCGGGACGGCGACCCGCTTGACGTCCTCGGGCAGCACGAAGTCGCGGCCGTCGAGCACGGCCACCGCGCGGGCGAGCAGGAGCAGGTTCTGGGAGCCGCGCGGGGACGCCCCGACCTCGAGCGCGCCGTGCCGGCGGGTGGCGGCCGCGAGGTCGACGCAGTACCCGGCCACGTCGTCGTCGACCGCGGTGGTCTCGACGCCGGCCTGCATGGCGAGGACGGTGGCGGCGTCGACGACGGGGCGCACGGGCGCGGCCTCCTGGCGGCGGGCGACCCGCCGCAGCAGCACGTCCCGCTCCTGCTCGCGGTCGGGGTAGCCGACGGCGAGCCGCACCATGAACCGGTCGAGCTGGGCCTCGGGCAGGGGGTAGGTGCCCTCGTACTCCACGGGGTTGGAGGTCGCCATGACGTGGAACGGCCGCGGCAGGGGCCGGCTGGCGCCGTCGACGGAGACCTGGCGCTCGGCCATCGCCTCGAGGAGCGCCGACTGCGTCTTGGGCGGGGTGCGGTTGATCTCGTCGGCGAGGAACAGACCGGTGAACACGGGGCCCGGCCGGAAGACGAACTCGCGCGAGGACGGGTCGAACACCGACGAGCCCGTGATGTCGCTGGGCAGCAGGTCGGGCGTGCACTGCAGGCGGGCGAAGTCGAGGCCGAGGGCGGTGGCCAGGGAGCGCGCGGCGAGCGTCTTGCCGAGGCCGGGCACGTCCTCGAAGAGCACGTGCCCGCCCGCGAGCACGGTGGCGAGGGCGAGCTCCAGGGTGTCGCGCATCCCGACGACGGCGGTGCCGACCTCGTCCAGGACCCGGCGCCCGAGGGCGGCCACCTCGGCGACGGGCAGGGGGCGGGTGGCGGGTGGCTCGACGGTCATGGGCGGGGCCTTCCTGCAGTGCTGGCGGACGGTGGGGTCGGGGTGGCAGTACGCGGGGCGGGGGCCGGGCCGCCGGAGCGCGCGGGGGCGTCGAGCGCCTCGATCGCGTCGAGCCAGCGGTGCACCTCGGCGCGGGTGACCTGGCGGCGGGCGGTGACCCCTGCGACGACGTCGGCCCCGAGGAGCCGCTCGGCGGCCTCCCGCCCGCCGGGGGCGGCGAGGTCCACGCCGTCGGCGCCGAGGCGCGCGACGGCGAGCTCCCGCACGCGGCGCAGCACCCGGTCCCCGACCGCGCCGCTGCGGGTGAAGGTCGCCCACCCGAGCTCGCTGACGTCGTTGCGGGCGCCCTCGCGACGGTTCTCGGGCGGGTCGGGCCACGGCACCTCGGTGCCGTCGTCGAGCCGCCGCCACAGCACGCCCGCGGTCACGGCGACGACCACCAGGAGCGCCGCGTGGAGCAGGTCGAGCAGGCCCGTGGCGGCGAGGACGCCGATCGCCGCGAGCGCCGGGAGGGCGACGGTGAGCAGGGCGCGGCGGGTCATGCGCCGGGGTCCGTGGGGGTGGGGTGCGCGGCGGGGCCGGGGTGCACGGTGCGGGCGGGGCCGAGGGCGCGGGCGATGCGGGACAGGGCGGTGCGGGCGTCGTGGACGGCGGCGTCGTCGACGGGCCGGTCGGTGAAGCGGGCGCGCTGGTACAGGCGGCGCAGCGTGTCGACGTCGGACGCGGGGACGGTGCGTCCGTCGTGGCGCTGGACGGTGAGGAGGCGCGCGGTGAACTCGGTGGCGGTCTGGGCGGGGTCGCGGGTGGTGCCGTGCTCGGCGGCGACGTCCTCGAGGGCGACCCAGGCGGCGACGACGGCGTCGTGGGGCGTGGCGGCGGAGTCGACGCGGGCGAGGGCGGCGTCGACGGCGTCCTGCAGCTGGGGGAGGGAGAGCTCGGTGGGGGTGCCGGCCGTGGCGGCGCCGGGGGCGAGGGGGTCGGGCTCGTCGTCGTCCTCCGGGTCGGCGAGGGCGCGCAGGACGCGGCGGGCGAGCATCACGACGAGGGCGACGAGGAGGATCGCGCCGGCGACGGAGAGGGCGACCACGATCCAGGTGATGAGGTCGTAGGAGGGCTCGGGACGGTCGGCGGGAACGAGGTCGCCGGGCCGCAGGTCGCGGACGGGGTCGCTGGCGGTGGGTGCGGGCAGGACCACGTCGGGGACGCGGGCACGCCAGGGGGTGGCGGTGGCGGCGCCGAGGACGACGAGGGCGGCGAGGATCGCGACCGCGAGCGGCGCGAGGGCGGCGCGGGTGGCCCTGCGGGGTGGCCTCGTCGGTGGGGCTGCCATGCGAGGAACGGTAGCGGGTGCCACCGGGTGGGTGCTGGGGGCGTCCGTCCTGGTGGGTGGCGTGGGTGGCGTGGGTGGGGTCGGTGGTGCGGACCGTCAGGACGCGGCGGGGTCGTCGTGGGTGTCCTGGGCGAGGCGGGCGGCGTGGACACCGGCGACTGCGGCGGTGACGAAGGAGGCGGGGTCGCCGTCGAGGGTGCGGCCCATGGTGGACAGGCGGGCGGGGGAGCCGCGGAGGGCGTCGAGGAGGGCGGGGTCGGCGGGGACGTCGACGAGGTGGTGGCGCGCGGGGGTGCCGGTGAGGGTGGCGGCCTGCTCGCGCACCTGCGCGGTGAGCTCGGCGCCCCAGGCGGGCAGGGCCTCGAGTTCGGGGGTGGGGTCGGGGACGGGGACGTCGGCGGCCGCGAGTGCCACGCGGCCGTAGGCGGTGAGGCTGTGGTGGGAGATGCCGCGGTGCCGGTCGCGGGGGTCGGCGCCGGAGACGCGCAGGGAGGCGACGGGGCGGCCGCGGAGGGTGGCGGCGGCGTTGACGGCCTCGCCGGCGGCGACGCCGGAGAAGCCCCACCGGGTGCCGGTGCCGAGGTTGCCGGGTCCCTGGGTGACGACGACGAGGTCGGCGCCGGCGACGTGGCGGGCGGCGAGGAGTCCGGTGTGCACGGTGACGGCTTCGAGGTCGCCGCCGAAGGCCTGGCCGACGGTGACGGTGGTGGCGAGCCAGCCGACCTCGCGCAGGGTGGCGACGGTGCGGGAGAAGGCGGCGGGCAGGGCGCCGCCGTCGGTCATGACGTAGGCGATGCGAGGGTGGGGCCGTCCGGCGGTCTCGGCGGCGTGGCGGGCGCCGGCGACGACGGCGGGCAGGGCGGAGTGCAGGTCGGCGACGACGACGGGGAGGCCGGCGAGGTCGTCGGCGTCGCGGAGGGTGTCGTGGTGGGCGGACTCCTGCTCGTCGACGCCGAGCACCATGGCCTGCAGGGGGGTGTAGCGGGCCTTGACGAGGTGGCCGGGGCCGGGCGGGGGGTCGGCGGGCAGGGCGGCGGGGGTGCTGCCGGCGGGGCCGACGACGAGGGCGTACCCGCCGGTGCCGAGGCCGCGGGCGAGGGCGGAGACGTTGAGCAGGAGCCGGTCGCCGACGTCGGGGTCGCCGACGAGGGTGGTGTACGCGAGGCCGCGGACCTCGCCGGGGGCGGTGGTGAGGTCGCGGGCGGGCAGGGGGGTGTCGAGGCGCACGGTGACCTCGCGGGCGCCGGCCCAGGCGGTGCCGCGTGCGGTGACGGTGCCGGTGCGCCAGGTGACGTGCCCGGTCGGGGTGTCGCGGGGCGCGTGCTGCGGCGTGGCGGGCTGGGGCTGGTTCGGCGCTGTCGTCACCCGTGGAAGGCTACCGGCGACTACGTTGGTCCCGATGCCTGCGAACCCCGTGGACCCGGCCTCCGGCCCGCCTGCTGCCGCGCCTTCCGACCCCCCGCCGTCGTCGCGGGGCACCCCGCCCGCCGAGCGCCTCCTGAACCTCGTCATCGCCCTGGTGAACACGAGCGCGTCGATGACGAAGCAGCAGGTGCGCGCGGGGGTGGCGGGGTACGGCGACGCGCCGTCGACGGAGGCGTTCGAGCGGATGTTCGAGCGGGACAAGGACACGCTGCGCGCCCTCGGCATCCCGATCGTGACGGTGGACGCGGGCGGGCACAGCGACGAGGTCGGGTACCGGATCGACAACGACGCGTACGCGCTGGGCGCGGTGGACCTCACTCCGGCGGAGCTGGGCGTGGTGGCGCTTGCGGCGCAGCTGTGGTCGGACAAGACGCTGCGCACGGACATGTCGCGCGCGATGACGAAGCTGCGTGCGGCGGGCGCGGGGGAGGTTGCGGCGGACGCGGTGGCGGGCCTGGCGCCGCGGGTGCGGGCGGCGGGCGACGCGTACGTGCCGTTGCTGGAGGCGGTCTCGGAGCGTCGGGACGTGTCGTTCCGGTACCGGGCGGCGAGCACGGGGCAGGAGCTGACGCGGCACGTGGAGCCGTGGCGGATCGCGGCGCGGGGCAGCGGCTGGTACCTGGTGGGCTTCGACCGGGCGCGGGGCGCGGCGCGGGTGTTCCGCCTCTCGCGTATCGCCGGGCGGGTGCGGGTCGGGGGGCAGGCGGGCGCGTTCGACGTGCCCGACGAGGTCGACGTGGACGCGATGCTGGGGGAGCGGGTGGGCGTGCTGCAGCGCGCGCTGCTGGCGGTGGTGCCGGAGCGGGCGCAGGCGCTGCGGGCCCGGGCCCTGCCGGCCACCGCGGAGGGCGAGGCCGGCAGGCCGGGCCGGGCCGACGGGCGCGACGTCGTCGAGGTGGAGTTCCGGAGCCTGTCGGCGCTGGCGGACGAGGTGGCCGGGTACGGGCCCGCGGTGGTGGTGCTGGAGCCGGCGCAGCTGCGCGCGGACGTGCTGCGGCGTCTGGAGGCGGCGGCGACGCTCGACACGGACACCGAGGACGCCACGGACACCATGGAGGGGACGGATGGCTGAGCGGGCGGACGACCGGCTGGTGCGGCTGCTGGGGCTGGTCGCGTTCCTCGACGGCGCCGGCCCGGTGCGGGTGGAGGAGCTCGCGGACCGGTTCGGCGTGACGCCGCGGCAGGTGCGCGAGGACGTGGACGCCCTGTGGGTGTCGGGCACGCCCGGGTACATGCCGGACGACCTCATCGACTTCGACGCCTACTCGCTGGAGGACGGCGTCGTGTCCCTGACGCAGGCGCGCGGCATGACGCGCCCGCTGCGGCTGGGCACGCGGGAGGCCGTGGCGCTGGTGGCGGCGCTGCGGGCCATGCACGCCTCCCCGGCGGTGCAGGCGGACCGGGGGCGCGCCGCGGTGGTGGCGTCCGCGCTGGACAAGCTGACGGCCGCGACGGGCGAGGCGGCGGGCGCGGTGGACGTGCAGCTCGAGGGCGACGGCGACCCGCAGGTCGTGGCCGCGGTCACGACCGCGCTCGCCGAGGGCCGCCGTCTGCACCTGCGCTACGTGAACGCGGCGGACGTCACCACGGAGCGGGACGTCGACCCGCTGCGCCTGCTCACCCAGGACGGCGCGATGTACCTCCTGGGCTGGTGCCTGCGGGTCTCGGGGCGGCGCACCTTCCGCGTGGACCGGATCCTCGCGGCGGACGTGCTCGACGAGGCGGCCGCGGAGCACGACGTCGCGGTCGCGGGCGACCTGGGTGCGGACGTGTGGGCGTCGGTCGCGCACCGCGGCGCGCCCGTGGCGACCCTGACGCTCGCGTCGGCGGCCCGGTGGGTCGCGGAGGAGGTGCCCGCGGAGTCGGTGCGGGACCTTCCCGACGGGACCGTGGAGGTGCGGCTGCGGGTGACGAACCCGGCGTGGCTGCGCCGGCTGCTGCTCGCGAACGCGCCCGACGTCGTCGCGGTGGACCCGCCGGACGTCGCCCGCGACGTCGCGCAGGCCGCGCGCGGCGCGCTCGACGCGTACGCCGCCACGGGCACCGAAACGGGCATGGGTCCCGGCACCGCGACCGGGACCGTAGGCTGACCGCCATGTGGGGCTGGATCTGGGCCGGGCTGGTCGTGGGCGCGCTCGTCGGGGCGTTCTTCCTGGGCCGCCACCTGTGGCGCGCGGGCATGCGCGCGCTGCGCGAGGCGTCGCGGGCCGGGGAGGCTCTCGGGTCCGCCTCGGACCGGATCACGGCCGCGGTCGCCGAGGCCCAGGCGCACCGGGCCGACACGTCCCCCACGATGTTCGACGACCCCGTCGTGCTGCGCGAGCGTGTGGCCGACCAGCGCCGCCGGCGCGCCGAGCGGGCGGCGGTGCGCCGCACCCGCCAGGAGGACACTTGGCGCGGCTGGGGCACGCAGGCCTGGCTCGATCGCCGCACCGCGGAGAAGGCGTCCCGGGCCGGCGGACGCGCCGGTGGACGGACTGCCGCGCGACCCCGCCGGGCGGCGAACCTGTGACGCGCGACACCCAGCACTCCCAGGACCCATTAGGGTTGAACCCGACACACCCCGCCCACGGGCGGTCGAGAACGAGGAGCCACTCTCATGGGCATGCTCAAGCCCTGGCACATCATCGTGCTGGTCGTCGTGATCCTGCTGCTGTTCGGGGCGCGCCGGCTCCCTGACCTGGCGCGAAGCGTCGGGCAGTCGATGAAGATCTTCAAGTCCGAGGTCAAGGACCTCACGGACGACGGCAAGCTCAACGACTCGAACGAGCCGAAGACCGACCAGACGGCACAGGCGCCGTCGACCCCGGTCGCCGGCGGCACCACCACTCCGACGCAGGCGAACCCGGGCACGGGCGCCGGCCAGGAGCAGATCCCGGGTCTGGTCGACCCGAACCACCCGCGGGGGTAGTCGGTGCCCGGAGACACCCGGGACCCCGAGGGGCGCATGCCCCTGCGCGAGCACCTGCTGGAGCTGCGCAAGCGGCTCTTCCTCGCCGCCTGCGGGCTCGTCGTGGGTGCCGCGGCCGGATGGGTCCTGTACGAACCGCTGCTGTCCGCGCTGCAGTCGCCCCTGGCTGTCGCGGCGGAGGAGCAGGGCAAGACGATCGCGCTCAACTTCACGGGCATGGCGTCCGCGCTCGACATGAAGATCAAGGTCGCGCTGTTCCTGGGCGTGATCGTGTCGTGCCCGTGGTGGCTGTACCAGCTGTGGGCGTTCATCACCCCGGGGCTGACGCGCAAGGAGAAGGGGTACGCGTACGGGTTCCTCGGCGCGGCCGTCCCGCTGTTCCTCGGCGGCGCCGCCCTGGCCTGGTGGGTGCTGCCGCACGCCGTGGACATCCTCGCGGGCTTCGTGCCCGAGGGCGCGACCAACTTCACGGACGCGCAGGGGTACCTCAGCTTCGTCATGCGGCTGGTGCTGGCGTTCGGCATCGCGTTCGTGTCGCCCGTGTTCCTCGTCGGCCTGAACATGGCCGGCGTGCTGCGACACGAGACGCTCGCCAAGGGGTGGCGGTGGGCCGTGCTCGTCGCGTTCGTGTTCGCCGCGGTGATGACGCCGACGCCGGACGCGCTCACGATGATCTTCGTCGCCGCGCCGATCGTCGTGCTCTACTTCGGCGCCCTCGGGCTGTGCGTCCTGCACGACCGGCGCGTCGACAAGCAACGGGTCGCCCCCGCTGTCTGACGCGCGACGGACCGGCGCGGGCCCCCGCCGCCTCGGCGTCGTCGTCAACCCCACCGCCGGCAAGGGGCGCGCCGCGAACGCGGGCGTCGGCGTCCTCGCGGGGCTGCGGCGCGCCGGGCACGACGTCGTCGACCTGTCCGGCCCCGACGCGGACATGGCGCTCTCCCGCGCCCGCGCCGCCGTCGACGGCACCGGCAGCACGGGGGGCGTGGACGCGCTCGTCGTGGTCGGCGGCGACGGCATGGTGCACCTGGGGGTCCAGGCCGTCGCCGGCACGGGCGTGCCGCTGGGCATCGTCCCCGTCGGCACCGGCAACGACTTCGCCGCCACGCTGGGGCTGCCCGTGCGCCACCCCGCCGCCGCCGGGCAGGCCCTGTGCCGGGCCCTGGACGCCGGGCCCGCGGGCCGGCGCGCCCTCGACGCCGCGTTCGTCACCGGCCCGGGCGTGCCGCCGGGCGGGCGGTGGGTCGCGGGCGCCGTGTCCACGGGGCTCGACGCCGCCGTCAACGCGCGCGCCAACCTGCTGAGCCACCCCCGCGGCAGCGCCCGGTACACCGTGGCCGCGGCGCTCGAGCTGGTGCGGTACCGGCCCTGGTCGTACCGGTTGACGTTCGACGGCGTCGTCGACCACGGCACCGACGAGCGCGGGCCGGGGGACGCCCAGGGCTCCGGCGTGCGGGCCCGGCGCCACCGCCCACCGCCGGCCCGCGGGGCGCTGCGCCTGCGCCCGGGGCCCGCGGGCACGGCGACGTGGACCGGCCGCGCCGCGCTGGTCACCGCGGCCAACGGCCCCCAGATCGGCGGCGGGATCCGCGTCGCCCCCGGGGCGTCGCTCGAGGACGGCCTGCTCGACGTCGTCGTCGCCACCGACCTGTCCCGCCCCGGCGCCCTCGCCCTGTTCCCCAGCATGTTCACCGGCCGGCACGTGCACCACCACCAGGTGCACGTGGTGCGGGCGCGCGCCGTCACGGTCGAGCCCGGCCCCGACGCCTGGGTCGCCGGCGAACGGCCCCTGCCCGTGGCGCACGCCGACGGCGAGCCCCTGGGCCCCCTGCCGCTGCGCGTCGAGGCGCGCGCCCGGGCCGTCGAGGTGCTGGTCGCTCCCCGCTGAGCGCGGTCGCCGGTCAGGTGGCCGGGCGAAGGGGCGCTCGTGCCCGCCTGCGGCCGGGCGTCGCACCGTGGCGTCGGGTCCGGCGCCTAGGCTGGCGGCATGACCGCCCACCCCCGCCCCGACGCCGGCCAGGACGTCCTCAGCCCGGCCGAGCGGTACGCCGCCTCGCGGGCCCGCAGCGCGCGTGACCGTGCCGACGCCGAGGGCGAGCTGCGCCGCTTCCGCGAGGTCGTCGGCTTCGAGCTCGACCCGTTCCAGGTCGACGCGTGCGTCGCCCTCGAGGAGGGCCGCGGCGTGCTCGTGGCCGCCCCCACGGGCGCCGGCAAGACGGTGGTGGGGGAGTTCGCCGTCCACCTCGCGCTCGCCGGCGGCAGCAAGGCGTTCTACACGACGCCGATCAAGGCGCTGAGCAACCAGAAGTACACCGACCTCGTCGCGCGGCACGGGGCGGCGAACGTGGGCCTGCTCACCGGGGACACGTCGATCAACGCGGGCGCGCCCGTCGTGGTGATGACCACCGAGGTGCTGCGGAACATGCTGTACGCGGGGTCGTCCGCGCTGGACGGGCTGGCGTACGTCGTCATGGACGAGGTGCACTACCTCGCCGACCGGTTCCGCGGCCCTGTGTGGGAGGAGGTCATCATCCACCTGCCCGACCACGTGCAGCTGGTCTCCCTGTCGGCGACGGTGTCGAACGCGGAGGAGTTCGGCGACTGGCTCGCCACCGTGCGCGGCGACACGGCCGTGGTGGTCAGCGAGCGCCGTCCGGTGCCGCTGTGGCAGCACGTCGTGGTCTCCGCGCCGGAGCCGCGCGGCGTGCCGCGGCTGATGGACCTGTACGCGGGGCACGTGGACCCCACCGACCCGGGCACCAACCCGCCCATCAACCCGGACCTGCAGGCGATGTTCCGCACGTCGGCGCGGGCACAGGGCCCGCACGGGCGGCACGGGCACCGGGGGCGCGGCGACCGCGGCTACCGGGGCCGGGGCGGGAACCGGCCCGGCGCGGGCGGGCCGGTGGCGCACCGGCGCACGCCGCCGCGGTTCGCCGTCGTGGACTCGCTGGACGCGGACGCGCTGCTGCCCGCGATCTACTTCATCTTCTCGCGCGCGGGGTGCGACGGGGCGGTGCAGCAGTGCCTGCGCGCGGGCCTGCGGCTGACGAACGCGGAGGAGGAGGCGCAGATCCGTCGGGTGGTGGAGGAGCGTACCGCCACCATCCCGGCGGAGGACCTGGACGTGCTCGGGTACTTCGAGTGGGTGCAGGCGCTGTCGCGGGGCGTGGCGGCGCACCACGCGGGGATGCTGCCGGTGTTCAAGGAGACCGTGGAGGAGCTGTTCTCCCGGGGCCTGGTGAAGATCGTGTTCGCCACCGAGACCCTCGCGCTGGGGATCAACATGCCGGCCCGGTCGGTGGTGCTGGAGAAGCTGGTCAAGTGGGACGGCACGGCGCACCAGCCGGTGACGCCGGGGGAGTACACGCAGCTCACGGGCCGCGCGGGCCGCCGCGGGATCGACGTGGAGGGGCACGCAGTGGTCGTGGACCACACGGGCCTGGACCCGGTGGCCCTGGCGGGCCTGGCGTCCAAGCGGCTGTACCCGCTGCGCTCCAGCTTCCGCCCCACGTACAACATGGCGGTCAACCTGGTGGGGCAGGTGGGTCGCGAGCGGGCGCGCGACGTGCTGGAGACGAGCTTCGCGCAGTTCCAGGCCGACCGGGGCGTGGTGGGGCTCGCGAAGCAGGCGCAGGCGCACGCCGAGGCCATGGAGGGGTACGCGGAGGCCATGGCGTGCGACCGCGGCGACTTCGCGGAGTACATGGGGTTGCGGGTCGCGATCAAGGACCGGGAGAAGGAGCTGTCGCGGGCCGCGTCGGGCGCCCGGCGCGCGGACGCCGTGGAGTCGTTCGAGAAGCTGCGGCGCGGGGACGTCGTGGAGGTGCCGTCGGGGCGGCGTCGCGGGTACGTCGTCGTGCTGGACGCGGGCAAGGACGAGCGCAGCTTCGACGGGCCGCGGCCCACCGTCCTCACCCAGGAGCGGCAGGTCAAGAAGCTGACCCTCGCGGACGCGCCGGACGGCGTGGCGGTGGTGGCGACGGTGCGCATCCCGAAGTCGTTCAACGCCCGCCGCCCGGACCAGCGCCGCGACCTGGCATCCAGCATGCGCAACGCGCTGGGCGCGTTCGCGGGCGACGCGGGGTCCGGCCGGCACCCGGGCCGCAAGGGCGGGGCGTCGTCGGGCGGCCGGGCCGGGCGCCGCGGGGACGCGGCCTCGGACGCCGAGCTGCAGCGGCTGCGGGCCGCGCTGCGGGCGCACCCGTGCCACGGCTGCCCGGACCGTGACGAGCACGCCCGCTGGGCGGAGCGGTGGGAGCGGCTGCGGCGCGAGCACGAGCAGCTCGTGCACCGGGTCGAGGGGCGCACGGGGTCCATCGCGCGCACCTTCGACCGCACCTGCGACGTCCTGGCACGGCTCGGCTACCTGGCGACGCCGGCGGGCGGCGCGGGGTCCGACGGCGACGGCGCGCTGGGCGTCACCGAGGACGGGCGCTGGCTCGGGCGCCTGTACGCCGAGGACGACCTGCTGCTCGCGGAGTGCCTGCGGCGCGGCGTCTGGGACGAGCTCGACGCCCCGGGCCTGGCCGCGGCCGTGTCGACGGTCGTGTACTCCGGGCGCCGGGAGGAGGCGGCGGAGCCGTACGTGCCGGGCGGCCCGCACGGGCGGCTCGCGCAGGTGCTGGACGCCACGACCCGCATCTGGTCGGAGGTGACGGACCTGGAGGCCGCGCACCGGCTGGAGGCCACGGGGCCGCTGGACCTGGGCCTGGTCGCCCCGGTGCACCGGTGGGCGTCGGGCAAGAACCTCGACACGGTGCTGCGCGGCACGGACGTGGCCGCCGGCGACTTCGTGCGTTGGTGCAAGCAGGTCCTCGACGTCCTGGACCAGCTGGCGAAGGCGGCGCCGCGGCCGGCGCTGCGGACCACCGCCCGCAAGGCGCAGACGGCGGTGCTGCGCGGGGTGGTGGCCTACTCGAGCGTCTGAGCCGCCGGCCCGTCGCCCTCCCCGTCGCCCCCGTTCACCCTTCGTCACCTCGGTCCCGCGCCGAGGTGACGAAGTCGTGTCCGTCCGGCGGGGGTCGTGCGTGGGCCGGTGCCCTAGAGTGCAAGCCGTGACGTCCACTCTCTACCGCAACGGAGCCGTCCACACCCCCGCCGACCCGTTCGCGGAGGCGCTGCTCGTCGACGACGGCGTCGTGGCCTGGATCGGGGCGGAGGACACGGCCGTCGGGCTCGCGGCGCGCGCGGACCGCGTGATCGACCTCGACGGGGCGCTGGTGGCGCCCGGGTTCGTCGACGCGCACGTGCACCTGCTGGAGACAGGCTTGGCCGCCGAGTCCGTCGACCTCACCGCCGGGGCGGTGACGTCGCTCGCGACGGCGCTGGACGCGCTGGCGCGCGGGGCGCGCGAGCTGGACGCCGCCGACCCGGGCGGCCAGGAGGTGCTCCTCGCGTTCGGGTGGGACGAGCAGACCTGGCCCGAGCGGCGCGCCCCCTCCGCCGACGAGGTCGACGCCGCGTGCGGCGGCCGCCGCGTGTACGCCGCCCGCGTCGACGGGCACTCCGCCGTGGTGTCGGGGTCGTTCGCGCGGTCCGCGGGCCTCGACCGGCTGCCCGGCTGGGACCCGTCCGGCATGGTTACCTCCGACGCGCATCACACGGCCGCGGCCGTGGTGCGCCAGGTGTCGCCCGCCCGCCGCTCTCGGGCCTACCGGCGGGCCCTCGAGGACGCCGCGGCGCGCGGCATCGTCAGCGTGCACGAGATGAGCGAGCCCAACATGGACACCCGCGAGGGGCTGGCCGAGCTCGTCGCGCTCACCGCCGACCCGGCGGGCGCGCTGCCGCACGTCGTGGCCTACCGGGGCGAGCTGTGCGCCACGGCCGACGACGCGCGGCAGATGCTCGCGGAGCTGCCGTTCCTCACCGGCATCGCCGGCGACCTGTGCGCCGACGGGTCGATCGGCTCCCGCACGGCGGCGCTGCGCCACCCGTACGCGGACCTGCTCGCCGGCCCGGGGGCGGCCGAGGCCGACGGGCGCCTGTTCCTGCGCGGCGAGGAGATCGCCGCTCACCTGGCGGCCTGCTCGGCCGCGGGCACCCAGGGCGGCTTCCACGTCATCGGCGACCGGGCGATGGACGAGGTGGTGCGCGGCCTGGAGCTCGCGGCCGCCGAGCACGGCCCGGGCCTGCTGCGCTCCGGGCACCACCGCATCGAGCACGCGCTGTTCGTCGACGCGTCGGCGCTGGCCGCCCTCCTGCTGTACGGGGTGGCGCTGTCGGTGCAGCCCGCGTTCGACTCCGCGTGGGGCGGCAGCCACGGCATGTACGCCGCGCGCCTGGGCGTGGCCCGCGCGTCCACCCTGTCGCCGTTCGCGGACCTCGCCGGCGCGGGCGTCCCGCTTGCGTTCGGGTCGGACACCCCGGTCACCCCGCTGGACCCGTGGCAGGCGGTGCGCGCCACCCTCACGCACGAGGACGCCACGCAACGTATCTCCGCCCGCTCCGCGTTCCGGGCGCACACGCGCGGCGGGTGGCGGCTCGCCGGCCTCGACCACACGGGCGCGGGCGAGCTGCGCGTCGGCGCCCCCGCGCACCTGGCGGTGTGGCGGGCGGACGCCCTGTCCGTGCAGGCGCCGGAGGGCCGCCTGTCCGCATGGAACCCCGAGGCGCGCGCGGGCCAGCCCCTGCTGCCCGACCTGTCGCCCGGCGAGCCGGATCCCGTGTGCCTGCAGACGGTGCGCGACGGCGTCGTCCTGTACGACACCTTCGACTGACCCGGCGGCCCCGACCGACGGTTCCCACCGCCCGGGGCCGACCCGAGCCGCGCCCGAGGGGCGTCGGTTCTCACGTACCCTGCGGGGGTGTTGCACGTGAGCCCGACCCCGCTCGAGGGGCCCTCCGACAGCGGGTCCGACCCGGCACCGGACCGCGCCCCTGAGAGCGACCCGACGCACGATCAGCGGCGTGGCCCGGAGCGCGGCCAGGGGGGCGACGAGGCTCGTGCCCGGACCGGCGCGCCCACGCCGTCGGACCGGTGGGCGAGCCGTCCGGCGACGCTGCTGCTGGCCGTCGCGTCCGGCGTCGCGCTGTGGGCGTCGTTCCCCGACGTGGGGGCGTGGCCGCTGGCGTTCGTCGGGGTGGCGCTGCTGTTCGCCGCGCTGCGGCGCGACGGACGCCGCGCGGCGGGCTGGAACTTCCTCGTGGGCCTCGTGGCCGGGGCGACGTTCTGGCTGCCGCACATCTGGTGGGCCAACTTCGCCACGGACACGGTGCCGTGGATCGCGCTCGCGTCCCTCGAGGCGCTGTTCCTGGCGGGGTTCGGCGCGCTGTGGACGTGGGCGCGCCGCTGGGGCTGGGTGCGGCGGCACCCGCTCGCGCAGGGCCTGGTGTTCGCCGTGCTGTTCGTCGCGGTGGAGCAGTGGCGCTCGGAGATCCCGTTCGGCGGGTTCCCGTGGGGCCGGCTCGCCTGGACGGTGGCCGGCGCCCCCACCGGGCGCGCCGCGTGGCTGGGCGGCACGACGCTCGTGTCGCTCCTCGTCGCGGCCGCGGGCGTGCTGCTCGCGCTCGCCGTCGGCCGGGTGCTGCGCACGGACTGGCGCGACGCCGCGCAGCGGGCCCGCGGGTCCGCGAGCGCCGGGGCGATGGTCGTCGCGGCGGCGGCGCTGGTCCTCGGGCCGCTCCTGCTGCCGTTGGCGCACGACGCGGGCACCCGGGAGGTGACGGACGCGAACGAGCCGGGGCACCAGGGCACGGTCGTGGACGCCGGGACCGGGACGGCGCAGGCGGGCGTGCTGCGTGCGGGCGGGGTGCAGGGCAACGTGTCGGAGCCGGGGGAGGGCTCCTTCGCCAACCGGGCGGAGGTGCTGAACAACCACCTGGACGGCACGTACGCGATCGCGGACGAGCAGGCGGCGGGCGACTTCGGCGACGGCCCGACCGACGGCGTCGACGTGGTGCTGTGGCCGGAGAACGGCTCGGACCTGGACCCGCAGACGACACCCGAGGTGGGCGACGCGATCGACGCGGCGGCCCGGGCGGTGGACGCGCCGATCCTCGTGGGCGCGCAGGAGTACCCCGCCACGGGTGGCCGCTACAACGTGGCGCTGCTGTGGGAGCCGGGCCAGGGCGTGACGCAGCGGTACGCGAAGCAGCACCCGGCGCCGTTCGGGGAGTACATCCCGATCCGTTCCTTCGTGCGGTTGTTCAGCGCGCAGGTGGACCGGGTCACGACGGACATGATCCCGGGCACGGAGCCGGCGGTGGTCGACCTGCGGGTGGACGGCGCGGCGATCGGCCGCGGCTCGGGGCCGGCGACGGTGCCGATGGCGACGGTGATCTGCTTCGAGGTGGCGTACGACGAGATCGTGCGCGACGCCGTGCAGCGGGGTGCGCAGGTGCTGGTGGTGCCGACGAACAACGCGTCGTTCGGGTACACGGCGGAGTCGACGCAGCAGCTGGCGATGACGCGGATGCAGGCGATCACGACGGGCCGGGCGGCGGTGCAGGTCTCGACGGTGGGAGTGAGCGGCGTGGTGGCGCCGGACGGGACGCTGGTGGCGCGCACGCAGCTGTTCACGCCGGACCACTGGGTGGCCGACCTGCCGCTGCGCACGGAGCTGACGCCGGCGGTGCGGGCAGGCTACTGGCCGGGCTGGGCGGTCGGGGCCGCGGCCGTGGTGCTCGTCCTGGGCGGGATCGTGTCCGCGGTGCGGGCACGACGGCGCTGACGTCCCCGGTGAACCCGGTGACACGCGAGAAGGGCGGGGCCCCCCGGGGGGGGGCCCCCCCGCTGGGGGGGGAGGTGAGGCGCGGCGGGGCCGCGTGGCGGCGCGCCCCCCCGCGAGGGGCGCGGCGAG